>NZ_JBEZVK010000034.1:0-81797 GCF_040636955.1 Streptomyces sp. NPDC032472 | reverse complement strand
GCCAACGCTTCGCGGTCACCTGCTCGCCGCCGGCCGCCACCCTGCGGACGTATCACCTCTGTCGGCGGTACCACCCGCCGAAACAACACCCACAGCTCGTCCGGCACCAGCCGCTCGACCAAGTCCGTCATGCACGGCTCAACGAACGATCACGCCAAAAGAAACGATGTCTTAGAGGTCCTGACAAAGGCGTCGGACATGGCGGTGGGTGATGAGGCAGGTGGCGAGGCCCAGGAAGGCTTCGTGGATGTCGTCGCGTCGTTCCCATCACCGACGACTCGGCGCGCGAACTCGCCGCTCCCCGGTCCGGAGATCACGAAGGCGCGTACGGATGTGTTCCTCGCGGCGCTCGAACTCCACCGGGCCTTCCTGCGCTGCACGGCCCGCCCGATGTACGCCAACCTGACGGCCGCGATGGACGCCGTCACCGGGGCGGTGCCGAAGACCGTGCCCCGAGGCGCATCTGCGGGCGGCCTGGCAGAGCCCGGCTGGCGATGCTGCTTCTGCCGGGATCGGCCTGAGAGCGCAGTCCCGCCGTGAGGGCTTGCCATAGCAGTGGGGCCTATAGCTCATTTGCCGGATTCAATGAAAGTGCTCGAAAACGGCGTGCTCCTTGCCTAGAGTCCCAGGTCAAGAAGCCTGCTCCCCGCGCCCGCGGGGATGACCCCTTCATCGTCCGGAAGACCCTGAACGTCTGGACCTGCTCCCCGCGCCCGCGGGGATTACCCCGTCGCCGCGCTGGGGGAGATCCTGGCGGAGCCGGCGGAAGCCGTGGAGCCAGGCGATGGTCCGTTCCACGACCCGCCGGTAGACGCCGAGGCCGGAGCCGTGCGGCGCGCCGCGGCGGGCGATCACGGGTTTGACGCCGGTCGCCCAGGCCAGTCAGCGGTACGTGTTGTGGTCGTGCCCGCGGTCGGCCAGGAGCATGTCCGGCCGTCTGCGGGGCCGGCCGATCAAGCCGGCGACCGGCCGGTTCTTCTGCAACTGAGGCATCAGCTGGGTGACGTCGTTGCGGTTTCCGCCGGTCAGCGAGACGGCCAGTGGGATGCCTCGGCCATCGACGATCAGGTGGGGCTTGCTGCCCGGACGTGCGCGGCCGACCGGGCCGGGCCCGCTGTGGGGCCCCGCCGAGCGGCCCGGACGCGGGAGGAGTCGATCACCGCAAGCGACCGGTCCAGCTTCTTCGCGACCCGCAGCCTCTTCGACAGCACCAGGTGCAGTTGGTCCCACACGCCGGCCTCGTTCCACGCGGCCCAGCGCCGCCAGCAGGTCATTTCAGAACCGAAGCCGAGCTCCTACGGCAGGTACTCCCACTGGATGCCGGTGTGCAAAAGAACAAGATCCCGCACAGGGCTTGCCGGTCCGGCACCCGCGGTCGGCCCTTCACCCGCTTCGGTGCCGGCTCAGGCAACAACGGCTCGGTCAGCGACCACGGTTCATCCGCCACGATGTCGTCGCCACGAACACGCTCGCGGCCTGTCAGCGGCCCATTCGGCGCTGCTCGTCGAACCGAAGCAGCACCCGTACCAGACGCCACACTCCGGCCATCGCTCCGAGCAGCGCACCCCCCACCAACACGCCCTTCTCCGCTGAACCGGAGATGCCGAGGGCCAGGACGAGAATCAAGGCAACGGCGAAGATCACTGCAGCGAGCACGGCGGCAGTCACGAGGGCGAAAACGATCTCCACCGTCATTGCGTCCTTCTCCCCACGCGACTCTCGCCCCATGTCCATGCTGCAAGTCTTACACCGCGAGGTGGCGCAGCAAGGCGTGGACCGTCGCGTCGTGCGCGACGGATGTCGTGCCGATCAGACGGGCCAGCAGCGCGGCGAAGCGGTTGTCCGGCTGGTGGAGGAAGGGCTCGCCGCCCTCCTGCAGCACCGCGCGGAGCCGTTCCGCCGTGAGCTGCCCGTCGCCCGCCGACGCGGTGAGGAGGAAGCGGGCGAGGCGCCGGTCCAGGCCGGTCGGCGTCCAACGGCCGGCGCTCAGGTCGTCGGACAGGTGCCCCGCCAGGGCACCGGCGAAGGCGGCGCGCCCGGTGCGGGCGGCGTATGTGGTGCGTTCGGTGGTGGTCGTCATGGGCGGGGCCGTGGCCTTCCGTGAACGCCGGGCCGCGGAGGCGGCCCGGCGGTTGGTGCGGGGCGCAGGCGAGCAGCAAGCGCCCCGCCGGTCGGGAGGTTCAGTTCGCCGGCGCGGTCCGGCGGCCGGTGGCGGCGCGGAGGATCACGGCGAGGGCGACCAGGGCGATGCCGAACCAGACCACGCTCGTGACGCCCGCATGGTCGGCGAACAGGCCGCCGACGAGGGCGCCCAGGGCGATGCAGGTGTTGTAGGCCATGGTGTTGAGCGACATCGCGGCCTCGAAGGTCTCGGGGGCGGCCGCGAGCGTCATGTTGATCTGGCTGAGCTGGACGACGCCGAAGGCGATGCCCCACAGGACCATGGCGGCGATCACGCCCACCTCGTTCGTGCCGATGGTCAGCAGCATGGCGAGAGCGGCGATCAGGAGCAGGCCGCCCGCGATGAAGCTGCCCCGCAGGCTCTTGGCGACGGTCTGGCCGCCGATGAAGTTGCCGATCGCACCGCCGACGCCGAAGACGATGAGGACGACGGTGATGAAGCCGACGGTGGCGGAGGTGCTCTCCTCCAGGTAGGGGCGGACGAAGGTGTAGGCACCGAAGTGGCCGAGGACGAAGAAGACGACCATCGCCAGGACCACCCGCAACGGCACGTTCTTGACGGGCAGGCCGAAGACCTCGCGCACGGACACCGCGTTCGCGGACGGCAGCGACGGGATCGTGAGGGCGACCGCGAGGAACACCAGGGCGCTGAGGCCGGCCCAGATCAGGAAGGTGGTGCGCCAGTCGCTCGCGCTCTCGAGCAGGGTGCCGAGCGGGATGCCGACGACGGTGGCGATCGAGATGCCGGACATCACCACGGCGGCGGCCCGGTTGGCGTGCTTTTCCGGAACGATGCGCATGGCCATGCTGACGCCGATGGCCCAGAAGACGCCGCTGGCGAAGCCCATGACCAGGCGGGTGCCCAGGATCAGCGGGTAGTTCGGGGCGACGGAGGTGACGAGGTTGCCGACGGCCAGGACGGCCAGCAGCGTGCTCAGCAGCCGGCGCCGGTTGACGCGGCGGGTCCACGCCACGATGAACGGCACGCCGAGACCGGCCGCGACCCCCTGCGCCGTGACCATGAGGCCGGCGGTGCCCACGGAGACGCCGAGGCTCTCGCTGAGCGGGGTGAGCAGGCCGATCGGCATCAGTTCGGTGGTGAGGAAGACGAACAGGCTGGCGGTGATGGCGGCCACGCCCAGCCATCCCCGGGTCGGGGACGGGGACACCTGCTTCTGCGGTGCGACGGGCGCGTACGTCTCTTCTTGGATGGTCATGTCATCTCTCCGGACGGGGTCAGGCGGCGGGGCGCGGACGCGGGGGTTTCCTCGGGCTGCTTCCCGGTCGGGCGGGGCGGGCGGGGCTGGCCGAGCAGGACCGCCAGGAAGATGACGACCATGCCGACGATCTGCAGGGCGGACAGCGTCTGGTCCTTGAACAGGTAGCCCAGCAGCGCCGCCACGACCGGGCTGCCCAGCGCGAGGAAGGAGACCGCGACCGCCGGCAGGCGTTCGATGCCCCGGAACCAGACGATGTAGCTCAGGACCGCGCCCAGGGTGATGAGGTAGGCGAAGCCGAAGACGTTGGAACCGGTCACACCGTCGGGAAGGTCTTCCAGCGACAGCCAGAACGGCAGCAGGACCAGCCCGCCCGCGGTGAGCTGCCACCCGGTGAACGTGAGCAGGTTGACGCCCTCGGGCCGGCCCCACCGCTTGGTCAGGGTGATGCCCGAGGCCATGCACAGCGCTCCGCCGACCGCGGCGAGCACTCCCATGGCGTCGAGGGACCCCGCGCCCTTGAAGACGAGCAGCACCACGCCTCCCGCGCCCATGGCGCAGGCCAGCGCGTGGAGTGCTCTGATCCGCTCGCCGAGGAAGAGGGCGGCGAGGATCACGACGAACATGGGCTGCGCCGACATGATCATCGCCGCGATGCCGCCCGGCAGCCGGTAGGCCGCGACGAACAGCAGGAAGTTGAAGGCGCCGATGTTCAACACGCCCAGCACCAGTGCGCGCCACCACCAGATGCCCACGGGCAGCCGTCGGCCCAGGGCCAGCAGGACCAGGCCGCCGGGCAGGGCCCGCAGCGTGGTCGCCAGGAGCGGCCGGTCCGGTGGCAGCAGTTCGGTGGTCACCAGGTACGTGCTGCCCCAGACGGCCGGCGCCAGGCCGGTCAGGGCCGCGGTGAGTACGTTCTGTCTGTTCTTCACATCGCCTCCGTCCGGCGGCTCGGTCGCTCCGGCGTGATGCTCATGGCGATCGCTCGTCCTTTCGGTGTGACGGGTGCACGGGCACGCGGGCATGCCTCGGCGGGGTGCGCCCAGGTACGAGAAGAAGGAAGGGAGGAAGAAGGGAGAGACCAACGGCGGTACACCCCCGGGGCGTTGCTGCCGTGTGCCGTCCCCACCAGTGTCGGGCCGGGGCCATCGATGAGTCCAACACATGCTTGTCACGCGATACATCACGCTTCACGATGGATCCGTGGAGCTCCAGCAGATGCGTTACGTGATCGCCGTGGCCGAGACGAACAGCTTTACGCGAGCCGCCCAGCGCTGCCTGGTGGTGCAGTCCGCACTCAGCCACCAGATCGCGCGCCTGGAGAAGGAGTTGGGTGCACGGCTCTTCGAACGGACCAGTCGGCGGGTCCGGTTGACCCCGGCGGGCGCGGCCTTCCTGCCGGCTGCCCGCCAGTGCCTGGACGCGGCGGAGCGGGCCGCCGCCGAAGTCGCGGCCGCCGTCGGGGAAGTGCGCGGGCGCCTCGCGGTGGGGCTGATCCCCACCGTCGCCGCCGTGGACGTTCCAGCCGTCCTCAGGGAGTTCCACCGGCGCCATCCGAAGGCCCGGGTCAGCCTCAGCGTGGGGGCGAGCGACGAGCTCGTCGAGCGGGTCAGGCAGGGTGAGATCGAGGTGGCCTTCCTCGGCATCCCGGTCACGGCCCGCCCCCGCGGCGTCATGGCCCGGGAGCTGGCCCGCGAGCGCCTGGTCGCCGTGGTCTCCCCGGACCACCCGCTCGCCGGCGCGGCCTCGGTCGATCTGCGCCGGCTGTCCTCGGAGGTGTTCGTGGACCTCCCGGCGAAGACCGCCGGCCGGGCCCAGTCGGATCTGGCCTTCGCCGGCGCCGGACTCACCCGCGAGGTCGCCTTCGAGGTGACCAACGCGGACTACCTGGCCCGTCTGGTCGGCGCGGGCCTGGGCGTGGCCCTGCTCCCGCCCGCGTATGTGGCGGGCCTGGCCGGTCTGGTCACCATCGAGGTCACGGACGCGCCGGCCCGCGCGGAGTACGTGATCTGGGGCGGGGAGAGCCGCACTCCGGCGGCCGCCGCCTTCCTGGAGCTGCTGGGCATCGAGGAGGAGTGAACGGGGGCCTCCCCGGCAAGGGGAGGCCCCCGTGGGTGCCCGGTGGTTGCGCAGGATCAGGACAACCGGTGCACGGTGAATTCGACCGGCACGTCGAAGACGGGCCGGGTGGTGGAGAAGACCACCTCGTGGTCGAAGCCCTCGTCGGCCACGAGCTTCTCGAAGTACTCCACGTCGCCCATGGTGCTGAAGAAAACGATCATGCGGCCCTTCTCCGTCAGGTGGGCGCGGGCCTCGCGGAAGAAGCGGGTCAGGGCCTGGTAGCCGGCGTCGGTGCCCGCCACGTCCGCGTAGTCGGTGGCGGCGAACCACTGGAACGGCGGGTTGAAGACGATCAGGTCGAAGCGGCCCTCGACCGCATCGAAGACGTCGCTCTCGCACGCCCCGACGCGGCCGGCGACCTGGTTCAGTTCGGCGTTGGCACGGACGGCGGCCACGGCGTGCGGGTTGAGGTCCACCGCCAGGACGTCGGCGCCCTTCTTCGCGGCGAGCAGGGCCAGCGAACCGCTGCCGGTGCCCATGTCGAGGACCCGCTCACCCGGTTCGACCTCGGCGAAGACCGCGCCGCCGAGCAGCGGGGACACCGGGCAGGGCGTCATGACCTGCGCGGGGACCCGCAGGGTCAGGCCCAGGAAGGGGTGCGTCTGCTCGCCCCCCTCGCCACCGCCGTACGCGGCCATTGCCCTGCGCAGTTCCTTGATCTCCGCCACCCGCTCCGGGGAGACGAGCGGCCGGTAGGACTCGGCCTCGGACGTGGACTGGCGGTCGAGCTGAGTCATGGTGTCGTATCCGTTCGTGTGTCGTGGGGTGTGAAAGGACGTCCGTCACAGGGGCCGGGACGAGGCCCGGAGCCGGGCGTGCGCTGCGGCCAGCCGGCCGCCGACCTCGGCCGTGCTGATGAGCACGGCCATGTTGGCCTTGGACGAGCGGCCTTCCGTGGCCGCGTCCACCGCACGCATCAGGTACTTCGTGATCGCCTGGCCCCGGATGCCGTCCCGCTCGGCGGCCGCGACGGCCTCGGTGATCGCGGCGTCGACCTCGGCGCCGTCGACCGCGTGCTGGGGCCGGACCGGCGTGGTGACCAGGAACGAGCTGTGGTTGCCCAGCGCCCAGTGGTTCTCGATCGCCCGTGCGATCACCTCGTCGTCGTCCAGCCGCACCGGGCTGCGGAAACCGCTGGACAGGCAGTAGAAGGCGGGGAAGTCGTCCGACCGGTACGAGACCACCGGTACGCACTGGGTCTCCAGGTACTCCAGGGTCAGGCCGAGGTCCAGGATCTTCTTCCCGCCGGCGCAGACCACCGCGACCTTGGAGCGCGTGAACTGGATCAGGTCGGAGGAGATGTCCATGGTCGTGGCCGCGCCCCGGTGCACCCCGCCGATGCCGGCCGAGGAGAAGAAGGCGATGCCCGCGCGTTCGGCCGCCACCAGGCAGGAGGCGACCGTCAGCGCGCCCATCCGGCCCTGTGCCAGGACGACGGGCAGGTCCCGGCTGCTGACCTTGGGGATGCCGGGCGTCGAGGCGAACCGGTCGATGTCGGCGTCGGTCATGCCGACCACGATCCTGCCGCTCTCCACGGCGATCGTGGCCGGGACCGAGCCGCCCGCCCGCACCGCCTCCTCGACCTTCCGGGCGGTCGCGGCGTTGTCCGGGTACGGCAGGCCGTGGGTGATGACGTTGGACTCCAGCGCCACCACCGGGCGGCCTTCGTGGAGCGCGTCGGCAACCTCGGCACTGAAGACGAGCGGGACGTCCTGGTGGGGAAGGGGGGTCGTCATGGTCACAGCCGTCTTCTCACTGGGGGTCGGGGCCGTAGTTCGGTACCTTGCCGAGGATGTGCCTGCGGCCCACGATCTCCGGGATGTAGACCTCCTCGTTCCAGAGCTCCTTGTCGATCGGCTCGACCGCGATCGACACCACGCCCTCATCGCAGCCGAAGGCGTCGGTGACGGCCTTGGTCACCGCCGACAGCAGCTCGGACTGCTGCTCGTCGCTGAGTGCCGTCGGAAAGTGCTTGATGTTGACGTGCGGCATGACGGTGTCCTTCCGGATGTCCAGGCGCCGGCGGACGGCGGTCACGAGCTCGTCGACGTCCGGTGCCCTGAGCAGGGAGTAGTGGTCGGCCTCCAACTCGACGACGGTCGGCGGGGCGCAGGAGTAGCCGCTGCTGGCGTCGAGGAACGAGTACTCGTCCCCTTGCGCCTTGAAGATGGTGATGGGCGCCGAGATCCGTCGCTCCCGCAGTTCGCGGAAGGTGTAGCTGAACTCGAAGGTCGTCCCGACGACCCGGACGATCCTGCGCACCAGGTCGGTGTCGAGGTCCGGGAGGTTCTCGCTGATGAAGTCGGCGAAGCTCTCGTCGTCCTCGGCGACGGCGAGGCACTTCTCCAGCAGGGGGCCGCTGATCGTGCCCGTGAAGACCGAGAGGAGGATCGCCACGTACGCCCGGTCGGCGTAGCCCGCGCTTCGCTCCCCGCCGGCCGCGCCACGGTCGCCGTTCCCGTTCCCCTTGCCGTTGCCGTGGCCCCGGACCTTGGGCGAACCGGGGGCGATCAGGAAGAGGTGGTCGACGGTGTGGCCGGCCTGTTCCAGCTGGTACGCGCTCTCGAAGGCGACCCTGGCTCCGAAGGAGTAGCCCCACAGCGTGTACGGCCCTTCGGGCTGGGCCCTCCTGATGGCCTTGACGTCCTCGGCCGCCATCTCCCGGATCGTTGCGTACGGGGTCTCGCCCGGGTTGATCCCGTGGGCCTGCACCCCGAGGAACGGCCGGTCGGTGCCCAGCCGTTCGCCCAGGAGCCGCAGGTTCATGGGGTAGCCGCCCAGACCGGGCCAGCAGTGGACGGGCCGCCCGGAGCCCTCCCGCTGCAAGGGGACCAGGCGCGAGGTGTCCCCCGCCGGCCCGCCGGTGATCCGGCGGGCCAGCCCCTCCACGGTCGGCGAGGTGAAGATGGCCTCCAGCGGCAGGCCGGCCCCGAAGGTCCGGTTGATCCGGTTGATCAGGCCGACGGCGATGAGCGAGTTGCCGCCGCACGCGAAGAAGTCGTCCTGCACGGAGACGCTCTCCTGCTTCATCGCCTGCTTCCAGAGCGCGGCCACGCGGCGTTCGGTCTCGTCCCGGGGCGCCACGAAGGGGCGGTCGGCCACCCCCACGTCCACCGTGTCGGAGGCGGCGAGGGCCTTGACGTCGATCTTGCCGTTGGCGGTGGTCGGCAGCGCGTCCAGAACCACGACCTTGTTCGGGATCATGTAGTCGGGCAGGTAGTTGACGAGGTCGTCGCGGATCAGCTCCGCGGGCCCCCGCATGTGGACCGCGTCCTCCCGCATGCCTTCGTGGCGCCGCTGCTCCTGGCTCACGCGGCCGCCGACGAAGAAGTACGAGGCGCCGCCGGGCCGGCCGAGCTCGCGCAGGATGCCGTCGATCCGCCGGGCGGAGGGCAGGTCGTCGCCTCCTTGGGAGCTGTACCCGGAGGACATGAAGCCGATGTCGAGCTCGTTCATGGACAGGCGCTGGAGCGTACGGCCGAGGTCGATGTAGCGCCGCCACTCCTGCGGGCCGCGGCTGATCACCGAGATCCCGAAGGCCGCCCGGTCGTACACGGCCTGGTTGATGGCGATGACCTGCTTGCGCAGGACCAGGTCCGGGGAGACGAAGCGCAGCCGGTCGCCCTCGTACAGGTACTGCCCGGCCGGCCGGTCCAGCCCCCTGCCCGGGTGGATCTGGACGTACAGCTCGATGCCGTCGTCCGTGCGGGGGCCCCGGTAGGGCACCCAGTCGAAGGCGCCGAGGTAGTGGTCCTCGTCGGCGACCCTCAGCCGGGCCTTGACCTCCGGCGCGAACGGGGCGGCTTCGATGTCGAGGCCGTACTGCGGCAGGACCTCCTCCAGTAGTCCGACGACGTGGCCGGCCTCGATCTCCAGGACCTCCCTGATGTTCTTCTTGTAGACGGGCTCGATGGCGGAGCGCCGGCCGAGGAAGTGCACCCGGATCCGGGGGCCCGCGGCCGCGTCCCGCGTCTCGGGGAGCTCGCAGACCAGCACCAGGCGGTGGTCGACCGGGTGGTGGTAGTGGATGCCCGAGGGGATGCCCGGGAAGCCGGTGATCTCCGGGTACACCTGGGTGGCGTAGAGGGATCCGGGCGAGGCGTAGGCGTACTTGGGAAGCAGCCGCTCCGGGCTCAGGTGCGGCCCGAGGTGGCGCAGGATCGCGCCGAGCCCGTCGGTGTCCAGCTCCGCGAGCTCCCGCCCGCGCACGGCGGCGGGGCGGCGGGCGAGGAGCTTCAGCAGGTCGGCCTCGGCCACCGGGGCTGCGCCCTCGTAGAAGCGGTAGGTCTTGCGGGCGAAGGCGAGGCTGCGCTGGTCCGGGGTGGCCGTGCGGCCGGGCAGGTCGAGGACGGGGAGGCCGGCGAGCTCGGCCGCGGACCGTATGCCCGGGTTGGACAGCTGGGCCTTGACCTGGAGCTTGCTCTCCTTGGACCGGTGGTGGGCGCCGTGGCTGCCCTGGTCCATCAGGGCGGCTTCCTTCGGGTCGAGCTCGACGCAGGCGATCAGGTTCTGGAAGCCCGTCCTCGGGTCGTCCTTGACCAGCACGGCCGCGTGCCGGACCCAGTCGTGGGTCTCGATGGCGAGTCGGATCTCGTCGAGCTCCACCCGGAACCCGCGCAGCTTGACCTGGTTGTCGGCGCGGCCGGTGAACTGGACGGTGCCGTCGGCGTTCCGGTAGGCGAGGTCGCCGGTTCGGAAGAGCCGCCCGGGGCCGAAGGGGTTGTCCGCGAACCGCTGCGCGGTCAGGTCGGGCCGGTGCAGGTAGCCGCGCGCGACCTGGACGCCGCCGATGTACAGCTCGCCGATCTCGCCCACGGCCCGTTCGGTCAGGTCGGGGCCGAGGATGTGGTACTCGGTGGCGTCGACCGGGGAGCCGATGGAGATCGAGTGGGGGCCGTCGCCGACGGTGGACCGGGACACGGCGAAGGACGAGGAGTTGATGGTGCACTCGGTCGGTCCGTAGAGGTTGATCAGGTCGCACTTCGGGAGGGTCTCCAGGAACGTGCGCGCCAAGGGCCTGGAGAGGGCCTCGCCGCCGGTGAAGACCTGCTGCAGAGAGACGCAGGAGTCGAACTCCTCGGTGTCCAGGAGCGCTTGGAGCAGGGTCGGGACGCACTGGAGCGTGGTCACCGCGTGGGCCTTGACCGCCTGCACCAGCCGTTCGGCGTCCCGGTGGATGCCGGATCCGCCCACCACGACGGTGGAACCGGCGGCCGGGGCGAGGATCTCCCACTGGGCGGCGTCGAAGCTGATCGGCGTCTTCTGCAGGACGGTCCGGGTGCGGTCGATGCCGTGGGCGGCCCGCAGCCAGGACATCTGGTGGGCGATGCTCCGGTGCTCGATCATCACGCCCTTGGGCCGGCCGGTGCTGCCCGAGGTGTAGATGACGTACGCGAGCGAGCCGGGGTCGATGTCGGCGTCCGCGCCGGGCACCTCCGGGCGGGCGTCCTCGGCCCGGACGATCACGGTGTCCGCGGGGGCCAGCGCCGCCAGGCGCTCGACGAGGTGGCCCTGGGTGACGATGACCTTCGCACCGGAGTGCTCGATCATGTAGCGCAGTCGCTCTTCGGGATACTCCGGGGCGAGCGGCAGATAGGCGCCGCCCGCGAACAGGATGCCCCAGACCCCGGTCATCACGTCGGGCGAGGGCTCGGTGAACAGCCCCACGCAGTGGTCGGCGCCCACGCCGAGCTCCCGCAGTCGCCCGGCCAGTCCTCGGCTCCTTGCGACCAGCTCGGCGAAGGTCATGTGCCCGTCGCTGCTGATCACCGCCGTGTCGTCCGGGCGTTCGGCGGCCGTGCGCAGGAGCAGTTCGGGCAGCAGCGGGCGGATGGCCGGGCTCCGGCCGGCCGCGTCGGTCGTCATGTGAGTCCCCCTGGGTATGCGTGGGTGGTCACCGGTCGGCCCCGGCTGTCCGGCCCCTTCGCAGCGCGTCGGCGACCTCGAGCATGCGGCGGGTCTGGTGGGCCATGGCGGCGAGGTTGTCCTCGGTGACGTTCTCCGCCAGCCGGCCCGGAACCGCCTGCCGGCCGGAGACCGAGCTGACGCCGTACGGGTTGCCGTTGCTGGGCGCCGTCATGATGTCGTCGGTGACGCCGGGCGGCACGATGATTCCGCCCCAGTGGTAGAAGACGGTGTTGAGCGACAGGATCGTCGCCTCCTGGCCGCCGTGCGGGGCGCCCGTCGAGGTGAACGACGACATGACCTTGCCCGCCAGGCCGCCGCGCGCGTTGAGGGGCCAGGCCAGGTCGATGAAGTGCTTGAGCGGCGCGGCGATCATCCCGAACCGGCCGGGGCCGCCGAGCAGGATCGCGTCGGCCCAGTCGAGGTCGTCGGCGGTGGCCGTGGCAATGGCCGCGGTGGCCCCGGCGTTCTCCCGCCACGCTTCGGTCCACTCGGTGAACTCGGGCGCCAGGGACGCCTCGACGTACTCGGGGACCCGGCGCAGCCGGACCTCGGCGCCCGCCTTGGCGGCGGCCTCCTCCGCGGCCACGGCGAGCTTGTGGATGTTGCCGGTGCCGGAGTAGTAGACGATCGAGATCCTCGTCGTCGACGAGGAGGTGTCGGCGGTGGACACGGGGCGTCCTCCTGGATGAATGCGATGCGGTGGCCGAAGGGCCGGAGGGCCGGAGCTGCGGGGTCGCGGGGTCGCGGGGGCCGCAACCCCGCACGCTCCGGCGGGTGGGAGCGCTCAGGCCGGGACGTCGGTGCCGAAGTAGCGGTCGCCGAAATCACCGATGCCGGGGATCATGAACGCGTTCTCGTTGAGGCGTTCCTCGATGGAGGAGGTCACGATCCGCACCGCGGGGTGGCGGTCGTGGACGGCCTTGATCCCTTCGGGGGCGGAGAGCAGGTTCACGAAGACGATGTGCTCTTCGGGCACTGCGTGGTCGAGCAGTACGCCGATCGCGGCGAGCGCGGTGCCGCCGGTGGCGAGCATGGGGTCGAGGAGCAGCACGTGGCCCCGGCCGATGCCGGCGGGCAGCGCCGCGTAGTGCAGGTGCGGGAGTTTGGTGACCTTGTCCCGCTGGATCAGGATCTTGCCCAGGCGGGTCTCGGGCGCCATGGCGCGCAGTTCGGACTCCATGCTGTCGCCGGCCCGTGCGATGGACACGCCGTAGACCGGGGTGGCCGGGGACAGGCCGTGGTAGATCCGCCCGACCGGGGTGCGGACCTCGCGGGGCTCGTAGGGGAGCTGGTCCAGCGCGGCGTCGAGGAGCCCGCGGATGATGCGGTGCGCGGCGGGGACGAACTCCTCCCGCGCGGCCCGGTGGTCGCGGATGATCGAGTGCAGGGCGCGCAGCCGGTTGGTCTGGGGCAGGAGGTGGGTCACGCCACGGAGCGGCTCGGTGTACGTGGCCATCAGGACCCGCTCCGTCCGTCCTGTGCGGCGACCCGGGCGAAGGCTGCGCGGGCCTCCCGTACGAAGGTGCGCACCTTCTGGCGGTCCTTGCGCCGGGTGGCGGGGTCTTCCAGGCCGGTGTGCGCGTCCACGGCGGCGGGGCGGACGGCCTCGATGGCCGCCGCGACGTTCTCCGGGGTGAGTCCGCCGGCCAGCATCAGCGGCTTGGGTGAGATCCTGGCGAGTTCGGCGCTGACGCTCCAGTCGTGGGTCAGCCCGGTCGCGCCCTTGGCCCCGGTGGCCGGGTTGAAGCTGTCAGTAATGAACATGTCAACCCAGTCGGCGGAGGTCGCCACGACCTCACGCAGCTCTTCCATGTTGTCCGTCTTCACCACGAGGCTCTTCAGGACGTAGAGGTCCGGGGCCAGGCTGCGCAGTCGGCGCAGCTCGGCGGGGGTCACGTCGCCGTGGAGCTGGATCGCACCGACGCCCATGTCGGCGCAGAAGCCGGCTATGTCGTCGGCATCGGTCAGATAGGTGATGATGACGCCCTTGGTGTCGGGCTGGATCGCCTTGACGATGGCGGCGGCCTCGGCCTCGGACAGGTCCTCGTTCTTGGCCGGAAGGCGCAGGGCGAAGCCGAGCCAGTCCGCGCCCTCCTCGATGATGAGGTCGGCCTCGGACTGGTCGATGACGCCCGCGACCTGGATCAAGCCGTACATGTCTGCCTCCTCGGGCCGCGGCGGTCCGGGCCGGGGCCGATCTGCGATGGGATGCGTCCGCCGGACGTCGGCGGTGGAACCGGGACAGGGGACCGGGTGGTCGTCTCCGGCTCAGCGGCCGCCGGCGGCCGCGAGCTCGGCGACGACGAGCCGCGCCACGGGGGCGGCGGATGCGGGGTTCTGCCCGGTGATGACCCGGCCGTCGCTCTCGGTGTGGGCCTCGTACACGGGCGCCTTGGCGTGCAGCGCCCCGGCCTGCTTCAGCCGGTCCTCGAGGAGGAAGGGCATGACCTCGACGAGGCCCAGCGAGTTCTCCTCCTCGTTGCTGAAGGAGGCGACGCGCTTGCCGCGCACGAGGGGCGTGCCGTCGGGCAGGCGCAGGTTGACCAGGGCGGCCGGGCCGTGGCAGACGGCGGAGACGACGCCGCCGCGGGCGTGGATGTCCAGGGCGATGCGGGCCAGGTCCGGGGAGTCGGGGAAGTCCCACATGGCGCCGTGGCCGCCGACGTAGAAGATCGCGGAGTACTCGGCGGGGTCCACATCGGCCGCCCGGCGGGTCGCCACGAGCTTGGCCTTGACGGTGTCGTCGGCCAGGAAGCCGACGATCTCCGGGTCGTTCTCCTCGCCGTCGAAGACGACGGCCGGCGGCTCGCCACCGCGCACGGAGACGAAGTCGACCTCGTGGCCGGCGCCGACGAAGACGTTGTAGGGGTGGGCCGCCTCGGAGACGCTGTAGCCCGTCCGGTTGCCGGTGTCCCCCAAGGTCTCGTGGCTGCTGACGGCAAGCAGGATCTTGGCCATGCTTCCTCCTGGAATCGGCGCGGAGTGCGCCCGGGATGGTGGTGAAGGGCCGGGTGGGCCGGGTCGAGGTCGTGCCGGGTGATGCCGGGTCGTGACGGGTCGTGACGGGAGGACGTCAGGCCTGGTGGATGAAGTCCTGGACCAGCTTCACGAATTCGACCGGCTTCTCGAAGATCACCATGTGGCCGCTGTCGATCTCGGTGTAGGACGCGTTCGGGATGGCGGCGGCCAGCTCACGGGAGTGCTCGGCGGGCACCGCGGCGTCCGGGTACGGAGCCAGGACGAGCGTCTCGGCCCGGACCTTCCCGACCAGGTCCCGGATGTCCACTCGGACGAGCAGCTCGAGCTGGCGGATGCGGCCGTCGGAGGGGCTCAGCTCGGCGCCGAGGTTCTCCACGTCGCTCAGGCTGGGCTGGCTGCGGATGTAGCGCGGACTGAAGGCGGTGGTGCTGAGCACGCGGCCGAAGGCCTTCGGGTCGTGCTTCTGGCTCAGGGTCAGACCGATCAGGTTCTCGATGTAGAGGTCCGACTTGACCAGGCCGCCGACGGGGATCAGCCGGCGAACGTGCTCGGGGTGAAGGGCGGCCGTGGCGGCGACGACGGCCCCGCCGAGCGAGAAGCCCACCAGGTCCACGGGACCCAGACCGGCATGTTCGATCACGGCGGCGACCTCGTCGGCGAGCTGCTCCACGGTCAGCGGCGCGCCGTCGTCCGTGGCGGTCTCGCTGCCGGACAGTTCGGGAAGGATGACGGTGTTGCGGCGGGCGAATTCCTCGACGAGGTGGCCGAAGGTGACCTGGCCGCCCTTGCCCACGCCGTGCACCAGCACCAGGGCCGGACCCTCGCCGGTCACGGTGTAGTGGATGCGCGAGTTACCGACGGATATCGCGGGCATGACGAATCTCCTCCTGTGGCGACGCAAAAGAATTCCCGGACGAATGAGCCGAAAAAATGGGACGGGAATCCACGCGGTGAAACGGCGAATTCCTGCAGCCCCCATGGATTCCGCTGAACGCAGCGAGTTCGGGGACTCACCCGATGGGACGAGCCCCCGAACACCCGAAGCAGAATCATCTACGTCAGGCGCCCCAGTCAACCGGCGTCACTCAAGGATGGTTCGACGCCCGGCTATTGCGATCGGAAAAGGCACAACGGCCCCGAGGAAGATCGATAAACAGGCGGGAATAAGCCGGACCGATTATCGGAGATCCCCGGTCACCGCATGCCGCCGGCGTCCCGAAATCGCCCGGGATGCTGACGTCGGTATTCGACCAGGCATTGAGCCACAGCGGCCCCTTCTCCGACCGCGGCTCCGACCCGCTTGACCGATCCCGACCGTACGTCGCCCACGGCGAAGACCCCCGGCAGGCTGGTCTCCATCGGCATGGCGTCGGGGCCGGCGCCGCCGCTGCCGGTCAGCACGTACCCGCGGTCGTCGAGCTTCAGGATGCCGCCGAGCCAGTCCGTCGACGGACGGCCTCCGATCAGGACGTACAGGCACTGCGCCGAGACGGTGCGCTCGCCCCCGGCACGGTCGCGCAGCCGGAGCCCGGTGAGCGTGGTCTCGCCCAGGCATTCGACCACCTCGGTACCGAGCAGGACGCGCAGGCCCGGCGTCCGCTCGATGCGCTGGACCAGGTAGTTCGACATGGAGGCGCCGAGATCGGCACCCCGGACGAGCAGGGTGACGGAGCGGGCGTAGCGGGCGAAGTAGAGGGCGGCCTGCCCGGCGGAATTGCCCGCGCCCACCATGTAGACGTCCTCGCCGGCGGCCGAGGGCGCGTCGGACAGGCAGGCGCCGTAGTACACGCCCGAGTTGAGGAGCCGCTCGACTCCCGGACTGGCCAGCCGATTCCATTCCACGCCCGTGGCCACCACCACGGCGGCCGCCGAGACCGACGCGGACTCGTCCGTGCCCGCCTTGACGAACGAGACGGCGTGGCCTCCCGCATCCGTGGGAGCCAGCCGGGTGGCGACACGGGTGGGCTGCCACTCGACGCGGGCCCGGCGGGCCTGCTGCAGCGCCCGCTGGGCGAGGTCTCCGCCGGTGAGCCCGACGGGGAAGCCCAGGTAGTTCTCGATCCTTGAGGTGGATCCTGCCTGGCCGCCGGGGGCGTCGTCCTCGATGACGACCACGCTCATGCCCTCTGCGGCGGCGTACACGGCCGTGGACAGGCCGCCGGGACCGCCCCCGATCACCGCGACGTCGTAGTGCTCCTGCTCGGCCGGCCGGATGAGGCCGAGCCGGTCGGCCAGTTCGCTGATCGACGGATCGACCAGCTCGGTGCCGTCGCCGAGCCGGACGGTCACCGGCGCCTCCCGCCTGCTCTCCTCCGGCACCCAGCGGAAGATGACGCCGCTGCGGCCGAGGAAGTCACGGATCGCGTAGGCGGCCGGCGAGAAGCGGTACCCGCGCACCTCGGCGGTGGGCAGGTCGCCGCGGTGCTCGGCGTTCCAGGTGCACAGGGCGTCGTCGAGGGCGGCCCGGAGGCGCTCGGCCAGGCCCGTCCCGCTCCCGTCCCCCTCCCGTGTCCGGTCGACGGCCACGACGGAGGGGTCGAGCGGCGCGGAGCCGTCGTCGGCGAGCAACAACCAGCGCGTGTGCGGGTGCTGTGCGGTGTACTGCCCGGGGTCCTCGTCGGCGAGGACCGCGGGGACGGGCACGTTCCGCTCGGCCAGCGACCGGAGCACGAGCCCCGCCTCGACCAACCCGCCGACCTGCAGGACACGGAAGGACGCCCGGTACCAGCGCTGTACGAGCTCGGCCGTCTCGTGTCGGCGGAGCGGATCGGGATCCGCGAGAAGGATCACCGGCAGTGCGGCTTCGGCCATGAAAGGTCCTCCTGGGTGTGTTGATCGGTGAACTGCCCCTCCGGTCAACGAGCCGAGGACCGTTGCGTATCTGCCGGGATCAGAGTCGTCCGAAGAACTGGTTGCCGCGTGCCGCGTGGTCCTGGCTGGTGTAGTACTCCTTCATCGCGACGCTGATCTCGTCCCGGCTCAGCTGTCCGTCGCCGTCGCGGTCGAGCACGCTGAACGCCTCGTCGAACGTCTGGCGGGGCAGCCTGAACATCCCGTGGAGCAGGGAGGTGTACTCGTCGCGGCTCAGCATGCCGTCGCCGTCGCGGTCGCCGAGCTCGGTCCAGGCGTTGCTCAGGTTCCTGATCCGGTCCCAGATCCTGTTCTGATCGCTGACGATCCGCGCCCGGAACGCGGCCCGGTACTCCTGCCGGTCGACGGCCCCGTCGTCGTTGCGATCCATCTTGTGGAACACGGTGTCCCAGAGACCGCCCAGGGAGTCCCTGAGCCCGGCCACGGAATCGGGTGCCACACCCAGTGATTCGGCGAGCTTGTCGGAAACCGCCAGGACGTCCGATCGCTCCAGCCGGCCCTTGCGCTCCGAGTCGAAGACATCGAACGACCGGTCCAGCTTGATGTCCAGCAGGTTCACGCCTGGCCCCTCTCTCACTCTGCGGATTCACTTGATCACGGCGCGTGCGTGAGGAAGCATAGATCGCCGCCACCCCTTCCGAGATCCCCCGGGCGGGGGATTCGAGAGGGTGGCGGCGAGGCGGGGCCTGCCCCGGGGCGGCGCGGATTCAGTCGGGCCAGGTGCCGGTCAGCCGCCGGGTGGCGGCGGCTCCCGCCCGGTCGACGGCGGCTTTGACGGCGGCGAAGATCGCCCCTTGCAGGGCCGCGGCGAACAGGACCTCCTGCCAGGTGCGGTGCTCGTCGGTGGCGTCGGGTGCCTCGTCTTCGTGGCCGATCATCTTCCACGCCTGTTTGAAGGCCGCTCCGGCGATCAAGCCGCTGGCGGCGCCGAGTGCCAGCCCGACGGGCTTGTATGCGATGGCGGATGCCTTCATCGGTGCCTCCGGAATTTCTGCGTGTCGCGCGGCTCGACGTACGGCTCTTCGTCCGCGGGGTGGCCGCCCGCGATGGCCCGCTGGCGGACCATCTCGGCGTCGAACTCCAAACCGAGGAGGATGGCGAGGTTGGTGATCCACAACCACACCAGGAAGATGATCACGCCGGCCAGGGTGCCGTACGTCTTGTTGTACGAGCCGAAGTTCGCGACGTAGAACGCGAACCCGGCCGAGGCGGCCATCCAGATCACCAGCGCCAGGAGGCTGCCCGGGGTGATCCACCTGAAGCCGCGGCCCTTGGCGTTCGGCGCGGCCCAGTACAGGAGCGCAATCATGAGCGTGACGAGCAGGACCAGGACCGGCCACTTCGCGATCGACCACACCGTCATCCCGGTGTCCCCCATTCCCAGCGCCGCCCCCGCCTGCCGGGCCAGAGCTCCGGTGAACACCACGATCAGGGCACCGGCGACGGCGAGGACCATGAGCGTGACCGTGAGGGCCAGCCGCAGCGGCAGGATCTTCCACACCGGCCGCCCCTCGGGCATGTCGTAGACGGCGTTCGACGCGCGGATGAACGCGGCGACGTACCCGGAGGCGGACCAGATCGCGATGGCGAGACCGAGGACGGCCAGCAGGGAGCCGACTCCGCTGTGGCCCTGCAGTTGCCGAATCGCGTTGCCGATCACGTCCCGCGCCGCGCCGGGGGTGAGCCTTTGCAGGCTGTTCAGCACCTGCCTCGTCGCCGACTCGCCCGCGACTCCGAGCAGCGACACGAGCACCAGCAGCGCCGGGAAGAAGGCCAGCACCCCGTAGTAGGTCAGCGCTGCCGCCCGGTCCACAAGCTCGTCGTCCTTGAACTCCCTCAGCGTCCCGCGCAGCACCGCCTTCCAGGACCGCTCGGGCAGCTGCGACAGCCGATCGGGCTCCCGTTCCTCCACCTGCCGGTCCGGACCCACGGCGTCGTCCTCGTGGCCCGGCCCGCCCTCTCGGGCCGCCTCCGGCGGCCGACGGTCGTCATCCTGGTCCTGTCTTCCTGTGCGCCTCATAGCCTGCGCTTTTCCACTCCGGCCGCACCCATGCGGGCGAGAAGGAACCGAACCCGCGGCGTCGTGTCGACCGCCGCGGCGTGGCGTCGGCCGCGCAGCGGATCGGGCGGTCAGATTCGGGGCATGGACAACGCCCTGCAGCACACGGCCGTCGTGGTCACCGACATGCTCAACCCCTACCGGCACCAGGACGCCGATCTCCTCGTTCCCTCCGTCCGCGCGGCCCTGCCGGCCGTCGTGGAGGTGGTGTCCGCGGCCCGCGCCGCCGGGGTGCCGGTCATCTACGCGAACGACAACTTCGGGCAGTGGCGCTCCCACCACGGGCAGATCATCGACGCCGCCATGACGGGGGAGCATCCGGAACTGGTGGAGCCGGTCCTGCCCGACGAGGACTCCCTCTTCGTGCTCAAGGCCCGCCACTCCGTCTTCTACGAGACCCCGCTCGCGTACCTGCTGGGCACCATGGACCTCACCCGCCTGATCCTGGTGGGCCAGGTCACCGAGCAGTGCGTGCTGTACTCCGCCCTGGACGCGCACATCCGCCACCTCGACGTCGTCGTACCCTCGACCGCGGTCGCCCACATCCACGCAGACCTCGCCGAGGCCGCCCTGCGGATGATGGAGCAGAACATGGGCGCGCAGATCCTCGGCGCCCGGCAGCCACCGTGGCCGCCGCCGTCCGGTTCCTGACCGGGCGGAGTCAGGTTCGGGGTGGCGTCGGGGCGTTCGCGGGCGGGGTGCTGCGCGGGAGCCGGGTGGCGCTGGCGAGGCCGATCAGGGCGGCGAGGGCGAGGCTGGCCATGGCGGCGGCGTAGGCGTTCTTGGTGAGGTTCGCGACGAGGATGGTGCCGGCGATGGCCGTGCCGAAGGAGGAGCCGAGGTTGGAGACGCTCCGGGACAGCCCGGAGATCTCGCCCTGCCGGTCCTCGGGGAAGGCGGACTGGACCACGTTCACGGACGGCGTGAGCATGACGCCCAGGCCCAGGCCGATCAGCAGCAGACCCGGGACGAACGCCCAGGCGCTCGGTGTGCCGGCCACGAGGCTGATCAGGGCGGCGATGCCGACGACGGCGAGGGCGAACCCGGCGGTGATCAGGGTCCGCTGGGGAAGGCGCTTGGCGAGGCGTTCCGCGGCGAGCGAGGAGACGAGCAGCCCGAGCGTGGCGGCGGTGAAGATGACGCCGGTCTCGATGGCGTCGTAGCCGCGTACGACCTGCAGGTAGGTGGCGACGGTGAACGACGTGCCCATCAGCAGCAGCCACTGGGCGTTCTGTGTGACCAGGCCCAGGTTGGAGGTGCGGTTGCGGAAGAGGCTGGTGGACAGCAGCGGTTCCGCTCCGGCGCGCTCCTCCCGGCGGATCCAGTGCAGGAACCAGGCCAGGACGAGGATGCCGGCGGCGAGCAGGCCGAGCATGAGCCACAGGTTGTTGTCGGCGGCGAGGATGCCCATGACGATCAGGATCAGGCCGGCGGCGGACAGGACGGCGCCGCGGACGTCGAAGTGCCGGTCGGGGTCGGGTGGCAGCGGGTCGGCGATCGACCGGCTCAGGGCGATGATCAGCGCGATGATCAGGGCTTGGAAGACGAACGCGGCGCGCCAGCTGATCGCGGAGGTGATCAGCCCGCCGATCAGCGGGCCCGCGGCCGCACCGACGCCGCCGGCGGCCATGATCACTCCGAAGGCGCGGGCCCGCGAGGTCAGGTCGGTGAACAGCAGCGTGGTGAGGATGTAGACCGGAGGGATGAGCAGGGCCGTGCCCACGCCTTCGAGGATGGAGTTGCCGAGGATCAGCACGCCGAGTCCGGGCGCGGCGGCGCTGAGGAGCGCGCCGACGCCGTAGACGGCCAGGCCGGTGAGGAAGCAGCGTTTGCGGCCGAACCGGTCGGTCGCCTTGCCTCCGGGGATCATCAGGGCGGCCATGACCAGCAGGAACAGGGTGATCGCGACCTGCACGCCCTGGACCGTGGTGTCGAGGTCGTGGCTGATGTCGTTGATCATCACGTTCATGTTCGAGCCGGCGAAGCTGCAGATGAACTGCGCCAGCGCCAGCGGTGCGAGCATCCGCATGCCGGCATCCGACCGGGCCGGGTCGGCGTGCGGGTTGACGGCGGGGTCTTCGGTCACGGGCCTGGACTCTCTTCCCGGCGGGCGGATCAGACACCCGGGCGTTCGGCGCGGTCGAGTTCCTCGTCGAGTGCGAGGGCTGCGGCGACGAGCGCGAGATGGGTGAAGGCTTGCGGGAAATTGCCGAGCTGCTCTCCGGACGGGCCGATCTCCTCGGCGAACAGGCCGACGTGGTTGGCGTAGGTGAGCATCTTGTCGAACGCGTAGCGGGCCTGGTGCACGCGGCCGGAGCGGGCCAGGGCCTCGACGTACAGGAAGCTGCACAGGCTGAAGGTGCCCTCGGAACCGCGCAGGCCGTCGGGTGAGGCCTGCGGGTCGTAGCGGTAGACCAGGCTGTCGCTGACGAGCTCGTCGGCCATGGCGTCCAGGGTGCTGAGCCAGTCCGGATCGTGGGGTGACAGGAATCCGACGCGGGGCATCAGCAGCAGTGAGGCGTCCAGGACGTCGGTGTCGTAGTGCTGGACGAAGGCGCCGCGCTCCTCGCTCCAGCCGCGCTCGATGACCTGCCGGAAGACGGCGTCACGGGTTTCGAGCCAACGGGTCAGGTCGGTGGGGCGGGCGTGAACGGTGGCCAGGCGGATGGCCCGGTCGAGGGCGACCCAGGTCATCAGCCGGCTGTAGGTGAAGTTCTGGCGGCCGCCGCGGGTCTCCCAGATGCCCTCGTCCGGGCGGTCCCAGTGGTCGCACAACCAGTCGATGAGGCCGGCGAACACCCGCCAGCCGCGGATGGCACCGATGTCGTCGGTCTGGGCGATGGCGTACGCGGCTTCACCGTAGATGTCGAGCTGGATCTGGTCGGCCGCCGCGTTGCCGGCCCGGACGGGCGCGGAGCGCCGGTAGCCCTCCAGGTGCTCCAGCACCTCCTCGGTGAGGTGCGGCTCGCCGTCCACCCGGTACATGATCTGCAGTGGTTCCCCGGAGGCGGTACCGCCGGCCTCCAGCCGCTCGCGCATCCACCGGCGGAAGGCCTCCGCCTCGGCGGTGAAGCCCAGGTCGATCAGCGCGCGCACCGACAGTGAGGCGTCGCGCACCCAGGTGTAGCGGTAGTCCCAGTTGCGCTCGCCGCCGATCTGCTCGGGCAGGCCCATGGTGGCCGCCGCGATGGGGGCGCCCGTCGGGGCGTAGGTGAGCAGTTTGAGGGTGATCGCGGACCGTACGACCATCTCGTGCCAGCGGCCCTTGTAGCGGCAGGACAGCAGCCAGCCGAGCCAGAAGTCACGGCAGGCGTCGAACGCGGCCGTCGCCCCTTCGATGGTCGGCGGCGGCCCGCCCGGGCGCTCGCTGCGCCCGCCCGGCTCACCCGCTTCGCTGGTGAGGACCACCGCGGCGCTCTCGCCGGCGCGCAGGGTGAAACGGGCGGAGACGTCCGAGCCGTCGGCTTGGAGCCGGACCGGGGCGGTCGCCTGGACGTGCAGGGCGGTGTCGGGGCCGTGGAAGACGAAGCTGCCGTCATCGAGGCCGCCGAGCGTGTGCGGGGCCCGGCCGTAGTCGAAGCGGGGCCGGCACAGCAGCTCGAAGGGCAGGGCGCCGCGGACGACCCGGGCGACCCGGACCAGCCGGTGCCGGGCGGCGGGAGCCTTCGCCGTGATGGGCTCCATGAAGTCGATGACTTCTCCGACGCCCTCCGCGGCCATGCAGCGGGTGACGAGGATCGGCGTGTCCGGCAGGTACAGCTGGCGCACTGCGGCCTGGTCCCCGAGATCGGCGGCGAGGCGGCAGTAGCCGCCCCGGTCGCTGTCGAGCAGCGACGCGAACAGGCTCGGCGAGTCGAAGCGCGGCGTGCACCACCAGTCCACCGTCCCGTCGGACGTGATCAGCGCGGCCGTCTGCAGGTCGCCCACCAGGCCGTGATCCGCGATCAGGGGGTAGTCGTTCATGGTCCCTCCTGCCAGGAGAGCGCGCCGCCGGGGGCGCCGAGCACCGCCGGTCCCGGCGAGCCCCGCGACCTGTCGCGGGTGGACAGCCGCCCTTCCATGCTCACCTCCCTGTGCAGGTCACCGCATCCCGGAACGGAAGGGCCGAGCGCCGTCACGTGTTCTTCATGCCCTGTGCATGGTCATGGCGCGGTGGCCGACCCATGATCGGCAGGACGCCCGCAGACACCTTTGAGGAGCACTCACCCATGTCCACCCGCCGTACGTTCCTGGCCGGTTCGACCGCCGCGCTCGGTCTGACCGTCGCTGCCACCGCCGCCGGGGCGGAGCAGGCGGCGGCGGTGGTGGCGGCCCCGGAGACGGCGGCCCCACCCGGCACCAGGCCACCGAACCTCGTCGTCGTCCTCGCCGACGACCTCGGGTACGGCGAACTCGGCGCCTACGGCCAGAAGCTGATCACCACACCCCGCCTGGACCGGCTCGCCGCCGAGGGGCTGCGTTTCACCGACGCGTACTCCACCGCCGCCGTGTGCGCACCGTCCCGCTGCTCCCTGCTGACCGGCCTCCACACCGGCCACTCCACGGTCCGCGCCAACCCTTCCTCCGGCGGGCAGGGGTCACTCACCTCGACCGACACCACGTTCGCCCAGGTGCTGCAGGCCCGCGGCTACCGTACGGCCGTGATCGGCAAGTGGGGCTTCGGCCCGGAGGCCGCCGGACAGGACAGCCATCCGGCCGCCCGCGGGTTCGAGGAGTTCTACGGATACATCGACCACAGCCACGCCCACCAGTACTACCCCGAGTACCTCTGGCACAACGACGCCAAGGAACCCATCCCCGCCAATGCCGGCGGCGTGAAGGCCGTGTACGCGCCCGACCTCCTCGAACAGCACGTCCTGGAGTTCATCGACGCCCACGCCGCCGAACCGTTCCTCCTCCTGCTCACCCCGACCGTCCCGCACGCCCCCAGCGATGTCCCCGACACCGGCGCGTACGCGGACCGGCCCTGGACGGCCGCGAACAAGGGGCACGCGGCCCAGGTCAGCTACTTCGACGCACTGGTCGGCAAGGTGGTCGACCGGCTCCGCGCCCTCGGCTTGGAGCAGGACACCGTCGTCTTCGTCACCAGCGACAACGGCCCCCACGAGGAGGGCGGGGTCAACCCCGACCTCTTCGACGCCAACGGCCCGCTGCGCGGCTACAAGCGCAACCTCTACGAGGGCGGCGTACGCGTCCCCCTCATCGCCTGGGGGCCGGGCCGGGTCCGGCAGGGTACGAGCAGCCGCCCCACCCCGCTGACCGACGTCCTGCCCACCCTCGCCGAACTCGGCGGCGCCCCCGCCCCCACCGACGTGGACGGGCTCTCCGCCGCTCCCCTGCTCGCCGGCAGCGCCGACTCGGCCCGCCACGGGCACCTGTACTGGTTCCGCGACGAGCTCGGCGTCACCAGCCGCGCCAACGCCGAGGACGACAAGCGCGCCACCTGGCTCGCCGAGGCGCTCCGCCGGGACGACTGGAAGGCCGTGCGCTTCGCCCCCGAACGCGACCACAGCCTCCCCGACGACAAGTGGCAGGTCGAGCTGTACGACCTGGCCACGGATCCTGGCGAGAGCCGCAACGTCGTCGACAAGAACCCCTCCAAGGCCGCGGAACTGGTGGCGCTGATGCGCGCCTCCTGGAAGGACAGCTACCCGCGCACCCCGTTCGGGACCCGGCTGACGCTGCCCGCCCTGGCCGTCCCGGGCCAGGCGTTCACCGTGACCGCCACCCTGGACAACGGTTCCGCCCGGCCCTGGACCAGCGCCGCGCTCACCTTGCGCGCCCCGGCCGGATGGGCCGTGACCCCCGCCTCCCCGACCACCGCGGACCAGCTCGCCGCCGGCGGCAGGCTGGCCGCCTCCTGGCAGGTCACCCCGCCCGGGGCCGCGGCCCCCGCGACCACGTGGGCCGTCACCGCCGAGGGCACCGCCCTCACACCGGCCGGCCCGGTCCGCTACCCGGTGACGGCCACGGTCCCGACCCCGCCCCCGGCGCCCACCCGTGACTCCTACCTCTCCGACCTCATCTGGATCAGCGCCGCCAACGGCTGGGGACCGGTGGAGCGCGACACCTCCAACGGCAAGAACGCCGCCGGCGACGGCCCGCCGATCTCCTTCGGCGGTACGACGTACCCCAAGGGCCTGGGCGTCCACGCACCCAGCGACATCGCCTACCACCTCGGCGGCGCCGCCGTACGGTTCACCTCCCTGGTCGGCATCGACGACTTCTCCGCAAAGCAGAGCACCGTCGGGGCCACCCGGGCCAAGGTCTACGGCGACGACCGCCTGCTGCTGACCACCCCCACCCTCACGGCGGCCGGCGGCCCGGTCCCGGTCGACCTGGACGTGCGCGGCGTGCGCGTCCTGCGGCTGGTGGTCGAGGACGCCAACAACCGCACCTCCTTCGACCACACCTCCTGGGCCCTGGCCCGGGTCACCGTGGCCTGACCGCCCGCCCGCTCGCGGCAGAGGCCGTTCCGGCGTGTTCCGGAACGGCCTCTGCCACAGCTGCGGGCGGGTGCTAGGCGGGGTCGGCGGCCACCCGGAACCCGATGTTGCCGGTCGAGCTGTCGGGCGTGTTGGAGCTGCGCGCGGCAACCCGGTAGCGGTTGCAGTAGGAGTCGTGGCACAGGTACGAGCCGCCGCGCATCGCCCGTGAGGTCTCCTGGCCCGGCGTGAACCAGTCCGCGCACCATTCCCAGACGTTGCCGACGCTGTTGTAGAGCCCGAAGCCGTTGGGCCGGAAGGACTTCACCGGGGCGGTACCGGCGCAGCCGTCGGCGGCGGTGTCGAGCACGGGGAAATCGCCCTGCCAGATGTTGCACATGGGGCGGCCGTCGGGCAGGAGCTCGTCCCCCCACGGGTAGCGCCGCTGCTCGCCACGGGCCGCGTACTCCCACTCGGCCTCGGTGGGCAGGCGGGTGCCGGACCAGGCGCAGTAGGCCTGGGCATCGTTCCAGGACACGTGGACGACGGGGTGGTCCTGCCGCTCGGTGACGTGCGAGCCGGGTCCCTCGGGGCGCCGCCAGGACGCCCCCTCCACCGCCCGCCACCACGGCACGGCCGCCACGGGCGGGGAGACGGCGGCGACCTCCTCGGAGAGGAAGGCCCCGAAGGTGAAGGAGAAGCCGAAGCGCTCGGCGTCGGTGGTGTGGCCGGTGGCCTTGACGAAGGTGGCGAACTGGGCGTTGGTCACCGTCGTGGCCGCGATCCGGAAGGGCTCCACGACCACCTCGCGGACCGGCCCCTCCACGTCCGCGGGGAAGCCTTCCGGGTCGTCGGTCCCCATGAGGAAGCGGCCGCCGGGCAGGCTGAGCAGCTGCCGTGCCGCGCGGGAGGGCGGGGACGAAGGGGGCGGCGGCGCGAGGGTGAGCGTCAGGGCGTGGCTGTGGCCGGGGGTGCAGCATGCGGGCATGGCGGCTCCGTCGGGACGATGGGCGGCCGGGCGGCCGTGCCTCGCGGTACGGGCGCCCGGCCGGCGGTTCGGTGGCACGGGTCAGGCCGCGCGGTCGGCGGCGAGCCGCGCGGCCAGGGCGGGGATGCCGAGGGCCTGCTCTTCGGCCTGGGTGGCCTGGTGGAGCTTGCCGGTCTGGTAGGGGTCGTTCACCAGGTCGTAGTACTCCGTGTACTGCTCGTCCTTGGCGACGTACGAGGACCAGGTCGGCAGTCCCCCGGTGGCCCGTTGTCGCCGATGTAGATGACAAGGGTGTTGTCCAGCTGGCCCACCAGGATTCCTGCTGCCATGGCGACGAGAGTAGGGGAAGCGGAACCGCGGCTCCATGTACGGCAGATGAAATGGTCGGCAGGTGGACCGCCAGCGACGGGTGCCACCCGCGTCGCCCCCGCCACACATTGCCTTCGCTGACAGTCATTGCAATGCGGTGTTGCGTTCGACTGCCTGCCATTGCATCAATTTACCGCTGTCTAACTGGAGATATGCACTCACGCGATTGACGGCATCCTGAACGCAACGTAGCGTTCAGCAAACATCAAACACGCAGTATCGCGAGACGAGGCATGATCATGAGCGAGTACGTCCACACCGTCACGGCGCTGCCGACGGAGCGTCAGCGCGGCTGTCCCTTCGACCCGCCGGCCGAGCTGACCGAGGCCCACCGGCACGGCCCGATCAGCCGCTACACCCACCCCGGCGGCAAGCCCGGTTGGCTGATCACCGGATACGACCTGGTCAGGTCGGTCCTGGCCGACCCGCGGTTCAGCTCGCGCAAGGAGCTGATGAACATCGCCGACTTCGAGCTTCCTCCGGCCCCACCCGGCGAGTTCCTCCTCATGGACGAGCCGCAGCACAGCCGCTACCGCAAGCCGCTGGTGGGCAAGTTCACCGTGCGGCGGATGCGGCTCCTGACCGAGCGCATCGAGCAGATCACCACCGAGTGCCTGGACGCCATGGAGAAGGCCGGTCCGCCGACCGACCTGGTGACCGCGTTCGCCAAGCCCATCCCCACCATCGTGATATGCGAGATCCTGGGCGTGCCGTACGAGGACCGCGCTTCCTTCCAGGAGCAGATCGACGCGTTCATGGGCGGGGAGGTGAGCGACGAGGAGCTGATCGCGGCCTACACCGCGACCCAGGAGTACCTCGCGGAGCTGGTGGCCGCCAAGCGCGCGAACCCCACCGACGACGTACTCAGCGAGCTCGCCGAAAGCGACCTGACCGATGAGGAGCTGAAGGGAATCAGCCTCATCCTGCTCGCCGCCGGCTTCGACACCACCGCCAACATGCTGTCCCTCGGCACCTTCGCGCTGCTGCAGAACCCGGAGCAGCTGGCCGCGCTGCGCGCCGACCCCGCGCTCACCGACGGGGCGGTGGAGGAGCTGCTGCGGTACCTCAGCGTCGCCAAGACGTTCCACAGGACGGCTCTGGAGGACGTCGAGGTGGGCGGCCGGACCATCGAGGCCGGCACGACGGTCGTCCTGTCGTACAACACCGCCAACCGCGACCCCCACCGCTTCGCCGACCCCGACGTGCTCGACCTCCGGCGGCCGTACGACGGGCACCTGGCCTTCAGCCACGGCATCCACCAGTGCCTGGGCCAGCAGTTGGCCCGTGTCGAGATGCGGGTGGCGTTCCGCGCCCTGGTCGACCGCTTCCCGAACCTGCGCCTGGCCGTACCTGCCGACGAGGTCCGCCTGCGCCCGGAGACCGCGGACATCTTCGGGGTGAAGAGCCTTCCGGTCACCTGGGACAAGAAATGAGCGCACCCCGCCTGAGCGTCGACCGCGAGCGCTGCATCGGCGCCGGGATGTGCGCCATGACCGCCCCCGAGCTGTTCGACCAGGACGCCGACGACGGCCTGGTACTCCTGCTGCACGCCGATCCGGCCGCCGACCGCCTCACGGCGGCACGGATGGCTGCCGGCGTGTGCCCCTCGGGGGCGATCACCCTCAACGAGCCGGAATCCCCTTGAGCCGGTATCCGGGGCGGGTGATCCCACCGTCCGCCCCGTCCGCGCAAGCCTGTCGGCAGCGAGTGCTCCGCACCACCCTTCACCCGGCCGGGTCCTTGCCGGCGACAGGAGCGAGGTAGGCGTACACGTCACCGTCCAGGTGCACCAGCTTCCAGGTGCGGGCATAGGACGGCGGCCGGCCGCCCCGGGCGGTCAGGATCGCGACCGGGGTCCGCTGGGCGGTCCGGGCGAGGGCGGTCGCGGTGGTGTTGGTGTTGGGACCGCTGGTGTCGGCGGAGGCGCACCCGGCGTAGAAGGCGATCGGGATGTCCGGCAGCTTCGCGTCGGCGCGGCTGAGGACGCACGGCGGCCGCACGCCGTGCCGGTGCAGCGCGGCCGCCGTCCGCGCCCAGCCGCCGTGATCCTCGACCGTGCGGTCCACCAGGCGCCACAGCACAGCGGACTGCACCGCCAGATGCCCGGCCAGCCCGACCGCCACTGCCGTCGCGACGAACGACCGCCAGGCCCCGCGCGGCGCGGTCACCGCGAAGAAGAGCGCGTCGGCGACCGGGATGGCCAGCAGGGCGTAGGCGGGCAACAGGAAACGGGGAGCGGCATAGCCGATGAGGAACAGGTAGGGGAAGGCGGCCGTCGCTGCGCACGCCAGTGGCAGCACGGTGACCGCCGCACGCCGGGCCTTGACCGCGACCGCCAGTGCGACCACGGCCAGTATCGGCAGCACGAACCACCAGGCGAACATCGCCACGGGCGGCATCCCGCCCGTGCACGGACGGCACAGCGTACGTCCGATCAGGCTGCGCATGTGGTCGTCGACGGCGATGTTCCAGCCCAGCCCGCCCTGGATCCGGGAGGCCTCGGACAGCCGCTCACCGAGGCCGCCGTAGCCGAGGTACGCCTCGATCACCCATTCGGCGGCTCCGGCCACCAGCCCCGCCACGAGCGCGGCCGGCAACCACCCGTGCCGCCACCGGCGGGCGACCGCCAGGACGACGAGCATGGGCAGACACACCCACACCGCATCGGTGGGCCGCATCAACGCCATCAGCGCCGCGCTCGCCGCCAGCCCCCACACGGGTCCGCGGTTCGTCCGGTCGGCCTGGGCACGCAGGAAGCAGCCGGCACCGGCCAGAGCGCAGACCGCCACCCAGTAGTTCGGCATGGCCTGCGAGCCGTAGAACACCGTCACCCACAGCGAGGCGAACAGCGCCCCGCCCAGCGCCACCACCCCCGCCGGAAACAGACCGCGCCAGGCCCGCAGGGCCAGGAACAGGGCGAGGCCGGACAGCAGCGCCAGATACACCCGCAGCAGCGCTGTGGACGACGACCAGGAGGCGATCGGCGCCACCAGCAGGGAGACGCCGCGAGCGCGCGGTGCGCTGAAGTACGCCGCCGGGGCGTGGCCGCTGACCTGGCTGACGTACACCGTCTCGTCCCAGCCCAGCCCCATACCGGGCCGTACGAGCACGAGCTGGGCCAGGACGAAGGCAGCCGCGACCGCCGCCGCCAGGACCTCGCCACCCCGATGGTCCGGCCGGGTGGTGACAGAGAACGGCGGTGTGGGGTGAGCGCGTGGGGTGCGCAGGGATCCGGTCGTCATCGCTCACCCTTGCCGAGAGGTCGGGTCAAACATGGTCAAACTAACCCGAACTCCTCAGGAGTGCAGTGCGGAAGCGGACACCTCGGCTCGGGTGACGGCGAGGGAAGGCGAGTGGCACCAGAGCCGCACAGATGCGTCGATTCCGGATGGGACGCCGCCCGCCGCCGCCATGCGTGCACGCTCAGGAAACCCCTGTACGACCATCCGTTCACCGGGCATTTGCCGATGGCTGTTGATCTGTCGCCTGTTGATGGCCGCATCCCCTCGCAAGCTGTTCCAAGGAGCCGTATCCATGCCCAGGCCCACGCGCCGCCACCTCACGATCGCCACTGCCCTGGTCGCCGCGACCGCGGCCGCCGCGGCCGTCACCTCCACCGCCGGCGCGTCCGACACGGCGCAGCTGGCGAACGGAGCGATCCAGGGCGGGAAGGCGAAGAACGTCATCCTGCTGATCGGCGACGGCATGGGCGACTCCGAGATCACTCTCGCCCGCGACTACACCGTGGGCGCCAACGGCCGCCTGAACATGGACAAGTTCCCGCTGACCGGCGCCTACACCACGTACTCGGTCCACGAGGACGGCACGCCCGACTACGTCACCGACTCCGCGGCCAGCGGCTCCGGCTGGGCCACCGGTGTGAAGACGGTCAACGGCCGCATCTCCAAGACGCCCGGCACCGACAAGGCCGTCCCCACCCTCCTGGAGCTGGCCCAGAAGAAGGGCTACGCCACCGGCAGCGTCACCACCGCCGAGCTGACAGACGCCACCCCTGCCGTGCTCGCCTCCCACACCACGGACCGCTCCTGCCAGGGCCCGACCGACATGGCCAAGTGCCCCACCGACACCATCGCGGCCGGCGGCCCCGGCTCCATCGCGGAGCAGTCGGTCAACCACAAGGTCGACGTCCTCTTCGGCGGCGGCAAGAAGCGGTTCGACCAGAAGGTCACCGACGGCACGTACAAGGGCCTCACCGTCACCGAGCAGGCGCAGAAGCTCGGCTACCAGGTGGTCACGGACAACGCCGGCCTGCAGGGTGTGAAGCCCGGCCAGCCGGTGCTCGGCCTGTTCGCCACGGGCAACGTGCCGGTGGAGTGGACCGGCAAGCCGGCCGCGGTCGGCGGCACGGACCCGCAGCGGTGCACCACCTCCAACCCGGGCCGTCCGGCGACGACGCCGAGCCTCGCCGACTCCGCCACGAAGGCGATCGAGCTGCTGGAGGCCAAGCAGAAGCAGAAGCACTCCAAGCAGGGCTTCTTCCTCCAGGTCGAGGGCGCCTCGATCGACAAGCAGGACCACGCCGCCGACCCGTGTGGCCAGATCGGCGAGACGGCCGCCTTTGACCGCGCGGTGAAGGTCGCCCGCGACTACGCCGCCAAGCACCCCGACACCCTCGTCGTCACCACCGCCGACCACGGCCACACCAGCCAGATCGTCCCGCTCGAGGCGACCCCGCCCGGCCTGTCGTCCACCCTGGTCACCAACGAGGGCCAGCAGCTGAAGGTCAACTACTCGACCAACACCCCGGGCCAGTCCCAGGAGCACACCGGCGTGCAGGTCCGCATCGCCGCCCAGGGCCCCCTGGCCTACCGCGTCCTCGGCGTCACGAACCAGACCGACCTGTTCACCACGATCAGCGAGGCGCTCCGCCTGCGCTGAACCCGTTGAACCGAGGGAAAGGGGAGTCCGGTGACGGACTCCCCCGACGCTTCAGATCCGGAGCCCGCCGGCCGCCAGGGCGTCCTTGACCTCCCGCGCCACACGGGCCGCGTCCTCGGCGTTGTTGACCACATCAGTGCGGTTCATGTCGATGACGAGGACTTCGCTGGCGGTGTAGTGCTTGTGCACCCAGTCGTCGTAGCCGGACCACAGGATGCGGTAGTACTCGACGAGGCTCTCGTCCTGCTCGAACGCCCGTCCCCGCAGGCCGATGCGGTGCAGCACCGTCTCGAAGTCCGCCTTGAGGTAGACCATGAGATCGGGTGCCTTGCGGTACGGCAGGCCGTCGATCTCGCGCATCATCTCGTCGAGCAGCCCCTCGTACACCTGCATCTCGAGGGAGCTGATCCGGCCCAGGTCGTGGTTGACCTTGGCGAAGTACCAGTCCTCGTATATGGACCGGTCGAGGACGTTATCGCCCTGCTTGTACGCCTGCTTGATCGATGCGAACCGCGTCTGCAGGAAGTAGAGCTGGAGCAGGAACGGGTAGCGCTTCGCCTGGATCTCCTCGGGGCTCGCCGTGTAGAAGAGCGGGAGGATCGGATTGTCTTCCACGCTCTCGTAGAAGACTTCGCTGCCCAGTTCCTTGGCCAGCAGTTCGGCAACGCTCGTCTTGCCGAGTCCGATCATGCCTCCGACGCAGATCACTGGCATACCTCACTTCTCCCTGGGGATCTTCTGTTCGCAGGCGGCCGGGCCGGGCGCCCAATGCCACGGAGAGGGCAGGTCGGCGGTCAGTCGATTCCCCAGGATCTTCAGATCAGCTTCATGCGGTCCCCGTCCAGACCGAGACCGATGCGGCCGCCTCCTCGGCAGGCCGGACTGGCCGCAGTGCCGCATACAGCGGGCCACCGTCCCGCGGCCGCCTCGAAGCATATCGGGGGAGGTCGGGGGCGCGGAATCGGAGGGCCGTCGTGGCCCCCTGCCTCGCCGAAGCGGGCGCCGGTCATCCAGTCCTCGGGGCTGGACGATCTCCTCGTGGCCTCCGGCCGAGGGGGCGTCTCGCCGCTGAGGAGCTCAGCGGAGGCGCTCGTCCTTCCCGGACCGAACAGGCGCCGACGAGGCCCTCGTTCGAGAAAATATGCGGCTCGGGTTCGCTGTCGCAGATGTTTTTGCAGTGATCCATTGACCGGGGCCGAGGCGCCCGGATAGAAAGATCGCGATCAGGACCGCGATCACGAGTCCGGTCCACACAGCTCTGCCCGGGGGATTTCGCTTTGCCGCACACAGATGCACTTCGTCCTGCCCGCGTCCTCGTGGTCGAACCCGCCTCCTCCGGGGGCGCCACCCTGATCGGCGTCGCGGCCGAAATGGGACTGCGGGTCGTCGTCGCCACCGCCGACGCCGGCGACCGCCGGCTCTCCGACACCGTGCGCGCGGCGGCCGACTCCGTGCTGACGGTGGAGACCAACGACCAGGCCGCCCTCGAAGCGGCCGTGCTCGAAATGCACCGGGCCGAGCCGTTCGAGGCGGTGCTGCCCGGCTCCGACATCTATGTGACGGCGACCGCGCGCGTCGCCGCGGCACTGGACCTGCCCGGCCTGCCCGTGGCGACCGTCGACCGGGTCCGGGACAAGAGCGTCATGCGGGCAGCCGTGGCGGAGGCCGGGCTGCGCACCCCGCGGTTCGCCCAGGCGACCACCGACGCCGAGCTGCGGGCCGCGGCCGAACGGGTCGGCTTCCCCTGCGTGCTGAAGCCCGTCGCCTGCTCCGGCAGCATCCACGTCAGCCGCGCCGACGACCTCGACCAGCTCACCGCCGCGTTCCAGCGGCTCGTGACCGACCCGGAGCCCGACATGGGCAAGCTGCACGAGCACCGGGTGCTCGTCGAAGAGTATGTCCGAGGCCCCGAGTTCAGCGCCGACGGCTACGTTCTGGAAAGCGGCGAGGTCACCGTCGTCGCCCTCAGCCGCACGCTGCTCGGCCCCGAGCCCGACTTCGTGGAACTGGGCCACCTCACCCCGGCCCTCGTCGACGACGCCACCCTGAAGAGCGTCGAGGCCTACGTCGGAGACGTCGTCCGCGCCGTCGGCATCACCAGCGGCCCCTTCCACTGCGAACTGCGCCTGGCCGCCGACGGTCCGGTGCTCATCGAGATCGGCGCCCGGCTGCCGGGCGACCGGATCGTGGAGCTGCTGCGGCTCGTGACCGGCGTCAGCCTGCCCAGGGTGGCCGTCGCCACCGCGCTCGGCCTCGACCTGGAGACGGTCGGCGCCTTCGCGCGACCGCAGGCCGAGAGCGCCGGCATCCGCTTCTTCTCCGCCGCGGGCCGCTCCTCGTACCGGGAGCTCTCCGGGTGGCCGGAGCTGGAGGCGATGCCGGAAGTCACCGAGACCGCCGTGTACTTCGCGCCGGGCGAGACCATCCCGGGCGTCGAGGACTGCCGCTCGCGCCTCGGCCACGCCCTGTTCACGGCCGACTCGCCGCAGGGCGCCCTCGACCGCTGGCAGGCACTCGGCGACCTCGTCGTCCCGGCCTGACCCGGCGGATCCCACCATGGACGCACAGATACTCGACTACGCGGCCGTCGGCATCGGCCCCGCGAACATGAGCCTCGCCGCGCTCGCGCATCCGGTCGACGGACTGCGCGGCGCCCACCTGGAACGCCGTGAGAGCTTCTCCTGGCACCCCGGACTCCTGCTGCCCGAGGCCACCCTGCAGGTCTCGCTGCTCAAGGACCTGGTGACCCTGGTCGATCCGACCAGTCCCTTCTCGTTCCTGTCGTTCCTCGCCAGTGAGGGCCGGCTCTACCGGTTCCTGGCCGCGGACTTCCCGGCCGTCCTGCGCGCCGAGTTCGACCAGTACCTCCAGTGGGTCGCCGGGCGGCTGCCGAGCCTGACGTTCGGGGCGGACGTACACAGCGTGGACTTCCACCACGGGGCCTTCCACCTCCGGACCGCCGAGCAGGAAGTGACGGCACGCCATCTCGTGCTCGGCACCGGGCTCACCCCGTCCGTCCCCGAGCCGTTCCGCCCCTTCCTCGGCCCCACCGTCTTCCACTCCGGGGAGTTCCTGCTGCGGGCCCCCGAGGTGACCGGACGGCGGGTCGTCGTGGTCGGCGGCGGCCAGAGCGGGGCGGAGATCGTGCGCCACTTGGCGGCCGGCGCGGCCCCCGAGAGCATCACCTGGGTCAGCCGGCGCTCATCGTTCCTGCCGATGGACGACTCGCCGTTCGCCAACGACCTCTACACGCCCGACTACGTACGCCGCTTCCACGCGCTGCCCGCCGACCACAAGGCCCGGCTCCTGGAGCAGCAGAAGTACACCAGCGACGGCGTCGACCTCCAAGTCCTCCAGGACATCTACCGGTTGAGCTACCGCGACGAGTTCATCGAGAACAACCCCGGCAGGCTGCGCTTCATGGCGGACTGCGCGGTCACCGCGATCGAGGGTGGCCCCGAGGAATGGAAGCTCCTCGTCGAGTCCTCGGGCCCGGACGCACCCGCCGTGCTCGCCGCCGACATCGTGATCCTGAGCACCGGATACGCCTACGCGCTGCCGGACTTCATGGCTCCGCTGGACGCGCGGCTGCGGCGGGACGGCGGCGGGATGCTCGTCGTCGGCGACGACTTCTCGGTCGCATGGGACGGGCCTGCGGAGAACCGGATCTACCTGCAGAACGGCGCCCGGCACTCCTGGGGCGTCGCCGATCCCAATCTCAGCCTGCTCGCCTGGCGCAGTGCGGTCATCCTCAACAGCATGCTCGGTGAGACGAGGTATCCGGTATGACCACTGGCCAGGTCCCGCAGTTCCAGGCCGACGCGGTCGGCGCCCTGGTCCCCTTCGGTCCCACCGAGGTGGAACCCGACGGAGTGACTGTCGCCGAGGCGGACTTCGCCCGCTCGGTCTTCCCCCGCGTGCCGTTCAAGGCGGCCCGCGTCACCGTGCCGCCGGGCGGGACCAGCTCGCCCGACCAGCACGCGGTCCAGGAGATCTGGGTGGTCCACGCCGGATCCGGCACCCTGGAGGTGGACGGCGAACGGTCGCCCGTCGGGCCCGGCTCCGTGGTGGGCTTCGCCTCGCAGGCCGTCCACGAGGTCTTCGCCGACCAGGGCGAGGAGCTGGTCATCTACTCCTTCTGGTGGTCGGCGCCCGATGAGTGAGCGCACCACCGGGGCCAGTGAGGCGCCCCACTACGACCTCGCCGTCGTCGGCGCGGGCGCGGTCGGCGCCCTCGCCGCCTACTACGCCGTGCGCCGGGACCCGGGCCGCCGCGTCGCCGTGATCACGCACGCCGGACGGGGGACGGGCGCGACCCGTCTCTCGGCCGGGTTCGACACGCCCACGGGGCACAACCCGGCCCAGCGCGCCCTGGCCGCCCGCAGCACCGCGCTCTTCGACGAGCTCGCCGCCGGACTCGGCGACGCCGGACGCGCGCCGGTCGACGTCCGCTGGCTGGTGGCGCGCGGGAACACGGCCGCGCTCGACGCGACCATGGCCGACGGCGGCCGCACCCGCCCGGTCACCGGGGAGCAGCGGGCCCTGCTCGACCGGACGTTCCCCGGGTTCGCCCACGGCGAGGACGAAGTCCTGCTGGCCACGGCCCCCATGACCGCGGGTCAGCCCCAATGGCTGGCCGACCGGCTCCTCGCCGAGGTCCTCGGCCGACCGGACAACACCCTCCTGGAGGGTTTCCGGGTCACGGAAGTACGCCGTACGGGCGGGCGCATCGAACTGGTCGGCGCCGACGGCAGCCGGATCACCGCCGCCAAGGCGGTCCTCGCGCCGGGCCCCTGGGTCCTCGACGGCCCGGTGGCGGCGGCGGCCCGCGAACGCGGGGCCCGGGTCAAGAAGGTGGTGGCGTTCCACATCATGACGCCGCCCCCGCCGGGCGCCCCGGCACTCGTCCTGGAGGACGCCGACGCCTTCCTGCTGCCCCACCGACCCGGCGGTCACTGGATCTTCAGCATCACCTCGCCCGACTGGGACCGCGGCCCCGACGAACCGCTCGCCATCGACGCCCGCGACCGGGAACTCGCCCGAGCCCTGCTCGCCCGGCACGTACCGGGATTCCTGCCCCACCTGCTCGGCGGCCGGGTCTTCAGCGACTGCTTCACCCCCGGCCATCTGCCGATCGTGGACACGGTCGGCGACGACGACGTGGTCATGGCCATCGGCGGCTCCGGATCCGGCTACCGACTCGCCCCGGCCATGGCCGAGGACGCACTGGACCTGCTCGACAGGAGAACGCGAATATGAGCCTGCTGACCGGGGACACGCACACCCCCCGGCACTACCTCCTGGTGCCGCCCGAGGCCACGCCCAACGGCCCCCTGCACCTCGGCCACATCGGCGGCCCCTTCCTGTGGTCGGACATGATCGCGCGGCACCTGCGGGTCCGGGGCGACCTGCCGTTGGTGATCACCGGCAGCGATGTGTACGAGTCGTACGTGACGCTCAGGGCGCACGCCGAGGACTCCACGCCCGGCGAGGTCGCCGCCCGCTACGGACAGCGCATCCAGGACGACTTGGCCGCGATGCGCATCGGCGTCGACGCGTTCATCGTCCCCGATCAGCAGCCCTGGCGAGAGCAGTTCGAGCAGGAGGTCGCCGCCTCGATCGAGCGGCTGACGGCCCGGGGCGCGGTGCTGACGCGCACCGAGCGCGTGCCCCACTGCGCGGCGTCGGACCGCTGGGTGGTGGGCGGCTGGCTCCAGGGCCGCTGCCCCGAGTGCGGTGCGGGCATCGCCAGTTACTTCTGCGAGGAGTGCAGTGCGCACTTCCTGCCCGAGTCGGTCGTCGAGCCGCGCCCGCTGCTCGACGAGGGGCCGCTGACCTGGCGGGAGATCTCCAGTCTCTTCCTGCGGCTGCCGGACCGCGACCTCCTGGACACCACGCTCGCGGACCTGGGCGTCGCCGACCGCTACCGGGCGACCGTGGCGCGCTTCCTGGAGCGCGACGGCCTGACCGTACGGCTGAGCGCCCCGCAGACGTGGGGGCTTCCGCTGCCCGCGCCCGAGCCGGACGTGCCGCGCGCCCTCTTCCCGTACGCCGGGATCTTCATGTTCGCCCGCCTCGCCGGCGCCGTCCACGGCCGGCTCTCCGGGACCGGCGTGAACGCCTTCGATCCGGACTCCGGGGTCACCACCATCACCACCCTGGGGATCGACAACGTGATCCCCACCCTGGTCTCGATCGTCGGCACCAGCCTGCTGCACGGCGACATGAAGCCGTACGACCGGTGCCTGATCAACAACTTCTACCAGCTGGCCGGGCGGAAGTTCTCCACCAGCGCCCGGCACGCCATCTGGGCGGCGGACATCGCCGCGTCGCCCGCCATCGGCGTGGACACCGTCCGGTACCACCTCGCCGGGGCCGACCTGGAGTCCGGGGCGGCGAGCTTCGAGACGGCGGAATTCCTTCGGACCGCGAACGCCGCGCTCGCCGACGGCCTCGGCAAGCGGATCGACGCCGCCTGGAGCCGGCTGCCCGAGGGGCCGCCGCAGGCGCCCGCCCCGGCCGTCGCCGACCTCCTGGAATCCCTGCTCGCCGAGCAGTCCGCGGCGCTCGACGGCGCCCGTGTCTCGACCCGGCGCGCGGTCGCGGCGCTCGACCGCTGGTGCGCCGACGACGCGGTCGCCCACGCGGCCGAGGACGGCGCCTACTGGTGGCTCAAGGGCCTGTCCCTGCTGGCGTTCCCGGTGATGCCGGACCTCGCCGAGCTCCTCTGGCAGCGCCTCGGCGGCGCCGGAGAGCCTCGCGCGGCGGCCTTCCTCGCCAGGACCCCGGCCCACCGGGACCGGCCCGCGCCCGGCTTCGGCCGGGTGAGAGCCGCCGATCTGGACGCCTGCCTGCCCGACACCCTGCGACCGGGAGCGGACGCGTGACCGACCGGACCACACCGCTGTACGTCGTCCTCAACCGCTCCGGCGACGAGTTCGGCGAATACCACCGCTTCCTCGACGGCCACCCCTGCCGGATGGTGTACCTCACGACGCCCGGCGGGCTGCCCGCGCTCGACCAGGACGGGGCGACCGAGGTCCACGTCCGCGACAGCCTCGCCCACGACGACCTGCTGCCCCTCGTACGAGAGGTCGCGGAGCGGCACGGCACGCCCGAGGCCGTCTTCGGCCAGTCCGAGTACGACATCCTGACGGCTGCCCGGCTCTCGGCCGCACTCGGCGTCCCCGGCGGCTACGGTCTCGACCTCGTCGAGCGGTTCAAGGACAAGCCCGCCATGAAGAGCGCGGTGGGCGCGGCCGGACTGCGGGTTCCCCGGTTCCTGCGCCTCGACGACGCACCCTCGGCGGAGGCGGTCGCCGACGCCCTCGGCGGTCTGCCCCTGGTCCTCAAGCCGCGCGCCGCGGCGGGCTCCCAGGGAGTCACGGTCGTCCACAGCGCCGGCGAACTGCGCGACGCGCTGAGGGGGGTCGACCCCGAGGCGTACGAGTGCGAGGAGTACGTCGAGGGCGACATCTTCCACGTCGACGGCGTCCGCCGCTCCGGCCGACTCCATTTCGTCACCGCGTCCCAGTACGTCCACACCTGCCTGGACTACGCGCACGGCCGCCCTCTCGGCTCGGTCCTGCTCGACCCGGGCCCCGAGCGCGACGAGCTCACCACGTTCGCCGACCACTGTCTGCAGGCGCTCGGGCTGCGCGACGGCGCGTTCCACCTGGAGGCGATCCGGCGGCCGGGGGGCGAGCTGGTGTTCCTGGAGGTCGGACTGCGGCCGGGCGGCGCGCAGGTGCCGTTCCTGCACGTCGACCTCTACGGCATCGACCTGTTCGCCGAGGCGTTCCGGGCGGCCCTGGGCCTGCCCCCGCTGTGGCAGCCGTCCGAACCGGTCGGGCCCCGGGCCGGCGGCTGGCTCATCTACCCCGCTCCGCGCGAGCTGCCCGGACGGGTCGTCGCGCGCACCTCGCCCCGGTCGGCCGTCCCCGAGGTCTACCACGAGGAACTGCCCGCGATCGGCCAGATCATGACCGGGCCGGGCAGCTACGACGAGGGCTGCGGGATCTTCCGGTTCCGGGGGCGGAGCGCCGCCGGGGTGCGCGCCGCCGTGCACACCGTGATGGAGGTGTACGGGCTGCGGACCGAGCGGGCCGAGGAAGCCGAGCTGCATGTCTGAGGCACGCCGGTACGGCGCCGTGCTGCGCGCGTGGTTCCGGGAGACCCTTCCGGCCGCCGGGAACGCGCGCAGGCTCGGCGTGCTCACGCTCGTCCAGTCCCTGGGGCTCGGGGTGTTCCTCACCTCCAGCGCCGTGTTCTTCACCCGGACCATCGGCATCCCCGCCCAGCGCGTGGGCCTCGCCCTGTCGGTCGCCGGGCTCTGCGGTCTGCTCTGCACCGTGCCCATCGGCCGACTCGCGGACCGGCTCGGCGCGGGTCGGGTGCTCACCGTCAACTTCCTGCTCGCGGCCGTCGGCTTCACCGCGTACTGCCTGGTGGACGGCTTCGCCGCGTTCCTCGCGGTCGCCTGCGCCATCGCGGTCCTGGAGACCTCGGCGGGCGCGCTCCAGGCGTCGCTCACCGATGCTCTGGTGGGCGAGGCGGAGCGGGTCAGGGTGAGCGCGCAGATGCGCAGCCTGTTCAACCTGGGCTTCCTCGGCGGCGCCGCGCTGGCCGGAGCCGCCATCGCGGCCGGCACCTCGACCGCCCTGTACGCCACGGTCCTCGCCAACGCCGCCCTCCAGCTGGTCTCCGTCGCCGTGCTGCTCGGGATGCGGCTGCCCGCGCGCCCCGGGCCCCGCGCCACGGCCGCCGAGGCGCCGGGCGGCGTGCTGCGCAGCGCCGCGCTGCGGGACGTGCGCTACGTGGCGGTCGCGCTGGTGTGCGGTGCTCTGGAGCTGTACCACCCGCTGCTGACGGTCGGTCTGCCGCTGTGGATCGTCACCGGCACCGACGCGCCCGCGCTGCTGGTGTCGGGGCTGCTGATCCTCGACACCGTCCTGGTGCTGTTGTTCCAGGTCACGGTCAGCAGGGGCGCGCAAACCCCGGCGGGAGCGGCACGTATGCTGCACGGGGCGGGGTGGGCGCTGGGGGCTTCCTGCCTGGTCTTCGCGGTGAGCGGGGGGCACGGCGCGCTCCTGGACAGCGCGGCCCTGCTGGGCGGCGCGCTGGTACTCGTCCTCGGCGAGCTGTACCAGGCGTCGGCGAGCTGGGGCCTGTCCTTCGGGCTCGCCCCGGCGGGCCGGCAGGGGGAGTACCAGGCGGTCTTCTCCCTGGGGCGCGGGCTCCAGCAGTTCGCCGGGCCGTGGCTGATGACCTCCCTGGTCGTCGGCGCGGCGGCCACCGGCTGGCTGGTCCTCGCAGCGCTCTTCGTCCTGCTCGGGCTCGCCGCGCCGCCGTTGGTGCGCGGCCTGGAGAAGGCCCGCGCGCGTACGGAGCCTGCGCCGGCCTGAGCGGACCGGCCGGCGGCCGTCCGGACCAGATGTGTCACACCCCTACGAACGAGACAAGTAAGCGAGCACCATGACCGTACAGCGACGACACGACCCGGACGAGCGCGGCTTCGCCAGCGACAACTACGCGGGTGTGCACCCCGAGATCCTTGAGGCGATCGCCGTGGCCAACGGCGGCCACCAGGTCAGCTACGGCGCCGACGTCTACACCGAGCGCCTGCAGGAAGTGGTGCGCGGCCACTTCGGCCCCACCGCGCACACGTACCCGGTCTTCAACGGCACCGGCGCGAACGTGGTCGCGCTCCAGACCATGCTCGACCGCTGGGAGGCGGTGGTCTGCGCGGAGTCCGCCCACATCAACGTCGACGAGGGCGGGGCGCCCGAGAAGGTCGCCGGGATCAAGCTCCTGACGGTGCCCGCATGGGACGGCAAGCTCACCCCTGAGCTGATCGACCGTCAGGCATGGGGCTTCGAGGACGAGCACCGGGCCCGGCCCAAGGTCGTCTCGATCGCCCAGTCCACCGAGCTCGGCACCTGCTACACGCCGGACGAGATCCGTGCGATCTGCGACCACGCGCACGACCTCGGCATGCTCGTCTACCTGGACGGCGCCCGGCTCGCCAACGCCGCCGCCACCCTCGGCGTGTCCCTGCGCAAGATGACCACCGACGTCGGCGTGGACGTCCTCTCGCTCGGCGGCACCAAGAACGGGCTGCTCTTCGGCGAGGCGGTGATCGTGCTCAACGAGGATGCGGTGCGCGGCATGGCCCACCTGCGCAAGACGAGCATGCAGCTGGGCTCCAAGATGCGCTTCATGTCGGTGCAGTTCGAGGCGCTGCTCGGCGGCGACCTCTGGCTGCGCTCGGCGGCCCGCTCCAACGCGATGACCCAGCGGCTGTACGAGGCGGTGCGCGACCTTCCGGGCCTGGAGATCCCCCGCCCGGTGCAGGCCAACCAGATCTTCGCCGTCCTGCCGCCGGCCGTCACCGAGCGTCTCCAGAAGCGTTTCCGCTTCTACACCTGGAACGAGCAGGCCGGCGAGGTCCGCTGGATGACCTCCTTCGACACCACCGAGGCGGACGTGGACGCGTTCGCGGCGGCGATCGCGGAGGAGCTGGCGGTGGAGCGAGGCGAAGCGCCGGCGGGCGCGCTGACCACGGCCGAGCGCGAGGAACTGGTGCAGCTGCGCCGCAAGGTCCGCGAGATGGAAGAGACCATCGAAGTGCTGGGGAAGGCGTCCGCCTTCTCCGCGAACCGCAAGACGAAGTAGCCGGCGGCAAAGGCCCGGGAGGTCGGGCGAGCGCCCCGGCCCCCGGGCAGGAGAAGCACGAAGAGGTCGTCCGGTTCCAGGACACCGGCACCGCAGGCTGCCGCACTGTGTCCGACGGGCTCCCCTCCGGAAGGAGGAGCGGAGGGTCGGGTGCGAGCGCCGCACCCAGCCGACGTCCGCACCAAGCAGCAGGTCAACGCATTCCTCTGGGCTTCAGGTGGGTAGGAGGCAGCTCCGGGGTAGGAATCGGAGGGCCGTCGTAGCCCTTCACCTCGCCGAAGCGGGCGGTGCCGACACGGTTGCGGTGGACGGAAAGTGTGCCCGCGGCTCGCGTCACGGTGCCGTCCCGGCTGTGCACCTGCTGGCCGCGATGACCGGCGAAGGACGCACCGTCAGCCAGTTGCCCGTGCCGGACAAGACGAACGAGATCACCTGCTCCGCCGCCCTGCTTGCACCGTTCGACCTGCGCGATGTCGTGGTGACCGCCGATGCCCTGCACACCCAGACCGCTCACGTCCGCTTCCTCATCGAGCAGAAGCAGGCGCATTTCCTCTTCCTGGTCAAGGCCAACCAGCCCGGCCTGGTCGCCGCCTTGCGCTCACCGCCGTGGAAGGAAATGACTGCCCGCCGCCACGACCGCGGAGCCGGACACGGCCGCCGGGAGATGAGAGCCACCCGGGTGCTGACCGTCACCGGCACGGGCCTGGACTTCCCCTATGTCGTCCAGGCCGCCCGGATCCTGCGCTACCGCGTGGACACCGCGAGCGGGACGTTGCACCCGCGAGACCGTCTACGCGATCACTAACCTGACCTCGGCTGAAGCCTCCCCGTAACGGAACGCCCAACTGCCCCGGTCGCAGTGGACGATCGAGAACCGGATCCACCACGTCCGGGACACCACCTTTGCCGAGGACACCTCGAAGATCGCACCGGCCACGGACCGGCCAACCTGGCCACCCTCCGCAACCTCGTGATCAACGCCCTCCGAGACGCCGGACACCGCAACATCGCCGCTGGACTCCGCGAAGCGTCCTACGAACCATTCACCCGACCGCTCAGGCTCCTGGGCATCCGCTGACCAGCACCACAAACGTGCGGGGTGCCCAGGCCCCATTCGCCGATCAGGGCGTGCAGGAACTCGCGTGCGCAAGGCGCTGATCGACGGAGCCCGCGAGATCCTCGCCGAGCGGGGGCACGAGCAGTTCAGCCTCACCCCGCACGGCCCACAAGCCCATGTTCGCTACCGACCTGGACGCCGCCGCACGCAGCGTGCGCACCATAGCCGCCCACACCCCGACCACCGTCTACATCGGCCATGGCGGCCCCCTCGCCGCGCAGTCCGTAGAACGCGCCTTCCGCTGACCCCACGAGCGTCCGCAGGGCCCGCCGCACCTTTACAACCGCGCCGAACATCAGCTGGCGCTGAAGTCGTACCAGCGTATGGGGCGCTTCCCGAAGCTGGACGAGTTCCCGGACATGGTCGTGGACTTCATACGCCGGCTCGTGGAGTTACCAGAGGGCACGAGGCTGTCGTACGCGGCGGACAAGACCGCGAAGAACCACCGCTCGCTGCTGCGCAAGGGCTCGGCACGAAGTACCACCAGGCCGGGGCGAGGCACGCGGCGTCGACGGTGTCCCACACGATCCCGAGCTCGCCGACTCGTCCACCCTGCTTGTAACGTTCGGCCGTTCGGCGGCACTGACGGGTATGAGCCATGAAAACTCGCGTGCGCTGTTCCTCAACCGCACGCTGAAGAAGAGCCCGGAGCGGAGCCATACGCAGGGCCTGATCGACCTCAGCTCGCAGATCACGCAGAAGCAGGGCGTGCAGGTCGAGCACCTGCGGCCGATCGACTATGAGATCGCCACCGGGTGTGGGTCGGACATGACCGAGCACGGCGGGGAGCGCGACGCGTGGCCGTCGATCCACCAGTGGTTGACGGCCGCCGACATCCTCGTCATCGCCGCGGTCGATCTGGCCGGGTGACTACAGCTCCGTCGCCACGCAGGTCATCGAGCGACTCTTCGCCTGTTCCGGCCTGCTCAACGAGAGCGGACAGCAGACCTACTGCGGGACGTGGGCGGCTGTCTGATCACCGGCAACGAGGACGGCGCCACGCACTGCGCCATGAACGTCCTCTACCGCCTCCGGCACCTGGCCCATGTCGTCCCGCCGCAGGCGGACGCCGGCTGCCGCTTTGACTTCCAGAACCCGCAATACCACTGACATCAGCAACGAAAGGCTGAAAATCATGACCGTCCAGACCGTCGAGACCGTTCCCACCTGCGCCTACCCGGGCTGCACCCACGCGCCCGAGCCGAAGGCGCCCGGCACGGAGGGCCCGGCCTCCCGCTACTGCGACCACCCCGACCACAACGCGCTCGGCGCGTTCCGGAAGTTCCGCGCCAAGCGGCAGCAGCGCAAGGAGGACAAGCGCGCGGTGGCCGAGGCCAAGGAGGAGGCGAAGGTAGCCGCTCAGGCTGCACCGGTCGCCGGGCAGTCGTGGCCCACCTCCTCCGTACCCGGGGCCGAGGTCGTGTCCCAGGAGCACGGACACGCCCCCGCCGCCGAGGCGTCCGCCCCCGCCCCCGCCCCGGCCCCGGAGGAGGCCGTGCACGGTGAGATGGGCTCGATGGAGGAGGCCATGGAGGCGATGGAGGCCGTGGCCTCCATCGCGATGGCCGATTGTGGCGACGGCGCCCAGTCCCGCGACACCGTCGTCGCGCTCATCAGGCAGCTCTCCGCCGATCTCCCCACCTACATCGAGGAGTTGGCGATCATCACCGACTCCGCAGCGGCCGAGGCGCGCATCGAGACTGTCACCCGCGCCTCCGCGCAGCGCATCCTTGCCGCCGAGGAGCGCACCACGCTCGCCGAGGAGGCGGCCGATATGGCCGTCGCCGCGCTCGACGCCGCGACCCAGAGGTTCGCCGAGGAGACCACCGCGATCCGCGAGGAGGCCGCGCACAAGGTCGCCGACGCCGAGTTCGTCCGGGCCGAGCTGGAGCGCTACCGCGAGCGCGTCGGCATGCTCGAAGTCCGGCTCGACGCTGTCCGCGACGAGGCCGACGAGCTGCGCCGCGCCCGCGCGGCTGCTCCCGCAGCCACGAGCTCCCCGAGCACCCCTGCTGAGCAGGCGCACCCCGCCGAGAACTGCTGAAAGTCGTAGACGGACCGGAGCGGCGGACGTTGATCTGTAACGTTCGCCGCTCCTTCCGTCTCTGAATGCCCAGTGCCCAGAGCGCCGGGGCAGTCGCCGATGCCGCCTCCGCGCCCACGAACACCGAGAAGAAACGGAAACCCTCATGTGCCGTAGCAAGCGCCGCAACGCCCTCTGGATCACCACCGCCGCCGTAGTCGTCGTGGCAGCCGTCGGGCTGTACCTCTTCCAGCCCTGGAAGCTGTTCACCACGGACCGCGTGGACGAGGCGCCTCCCGCGGCTGCCGGCCAGCAGGCGGGCACCGCCAAGCAGGTGGCGAACGGGACGTTCGTCTCACACGAGCACGAGACCAGTGGGTCGGTCGAGATCCAGCAGCTCGCCGACGGGAAGGCGACCCTGCGCCTGACGAACCTGCGCACCTCCGACGGCCCGGCCCTGCACGTGTGGCTCAGCGACCAGCCGGTCCACAAGGACGGCGGCGGCAACCTCGACGACGGCAAGCACATCGACCTCGGCGAGCTCAAGGGCAACGAGGGCAACCAGAACTACACGGTCCCCGCAGGCACCGACCTGAACAAGTTCTCCACGGTGACCATCTGGTGCGAGCGCTTCAGCGCCTCCTTCGGCGCGGCCGAGCTGAAGCGGCGCGCCTGACGGAGCCGGGTCGCACGGAAAAGCCGAGGAGCGGGTGGCAGATCGCCACCCGCTCCTCGGCTTTCCGGATCCTCCGGGGCCAACAGCCCTACGACACCAGGATCGGGATGAGCAGCGCCACGCACGCGGTCAGGCTCCACAGCGCGGGCGCCGCGCTCAGCGTCTGCTCGTGACGCGCCGCCGCCCGCGCCGCGGCGGCCTCGCTGCGGGACTGGTGCCACGGGCCGACCCGCTCCTCCAACCGCTGGTACACCAGGCCGAGTACGGCGCCGTAGGCGAGGTGGCCGACGAGCGAGGGGAAGGACCCGGCCAGCGCGGCGGCGTCCCACCGGGGCGCCTCGCCGAGCAGTACGGGAAGCAGCGTCAGATTGCCCAGGCACCACCACAGGAAGCCGTACGACACCCCCCAGCCGATCCCCGAGGCCGGGTCGAAGCTGCGCCGGCGGAAGAAGACCGCATACGTGACGCCTACGACCTGCGAGATCAGCAGGTGGATGACGAGGCCCACGGCCTCGGACTCCGAGCCGCCCAGAGCGGCGACGGTCGGCAGGAAGCCCACCGCGACCATGACCCCGGTGAAGACCGCGCCTCCGGCCAGGCCGGCGATGACGCCGTGCCAGACCGAGATCACCCGCCCACCGACCAGGCGTCCATCCAGCGCGTGCCGTACGTCGTCCGAGAACACCGCCCGCGACAGGCCGCCCATCCAGCCGGTGAGCAGGGCCGTACCTGCGCCCGACAGCAGGAAACCGGGCAGGGACACCACCGCGGTACGCACCGCGTCCGGCGTCCACTCCAGGCCCCGGCCGGCCAGCAGGGGCGCGACCGTCACCGACGCGAGCACCCACCACGCGAAGCCGAAGGCGGCGCCGCGCACCAGGGCAGGGCCACCGCCCTCGCCGGGGTCGCCGAAGACCACCGCGTACGAGGCGCCGAGCACCACCCCGACGATCAGCCCGTTCCAGCCGAGCCCCAGGACCGGGGCGACGACCAGCCCGGCGACCGACGCGCGCACCAGGATTCCGGGCCCGGTCCGGTGCTCCCCGCGTGCCATCAGGGCGAGGACGGCGGCCGTGACCGCTCCGTACGCCAGGTGGCCGAGCAGGCTGGGGATCAGCGCCTGCGCCGTCGACACGTCCCAGGCCACCGGCCTGCCGAGCAGGAGCGGCAGCAGCGTCAGCGGCCCGAGGAACCACCACAGCACGCCGTACGCGAGCCCCCAGAACAGCAGCTCGCGCTGGCGCGCCACGAGCAGCCCGAAGACACCCCCCACGATCGCGGCGATCAGCAGGTGAACGGCGAATCCCACGACGGACGAGTCGGTCCTGACGATGGCCGCGACGGTCGGCAGGAATCCGATCTGCACCATCACCCCGCCGAAGACCAGTCCTCCCGCGAGGCCGGCCAGGGCTCCGAATCCAGCGTTACGCACGACGGTCCTCCTTCTTCGACACAGTCGAGGTGGTCGACAGGGCGATGTCCCTGGGGAAGACGAGGTCGAGGGTCCAGTCGGCGAGGACCCGCAGCCGCTTCTCTGCACCGGGCAGCTTGCTCAGATAGACCCCTCGCCACAGGACCCAGGCGAGGAACCCGGAAACCCGCCGCCCGCCGATCTCGCCGGCGGCCGTGCGGTGCCCCAGCGAGACCAGCACGCCGAGCCCGCCGAAGCGGAACGGGACGGGACGGCGGCCACCGAGGACCGCGGCGATGTTCCGCGCCACCGCCTTGCCCTCGCGGATTGCGTGCTGAGCGGTCGGCGGGTAGAAGCCGCCCGCCTGGTCGGGGATCCGCGCGCAGTCGCCCAGAGCCCACAACCCGGGTACGCCGGGGACCTGCAAGGTGGGCTCCACGGCGAGCGGCCCACCAGGCCCACCAGGCCCACCAGGCCCACCAGGCCCCTGCACGACCTGCCGCACCAGCGGGTTCGGCCGGTTGCCCGCCGTCCAGGCCAAGGTGCGGGTCGGGATGGTCTCGCCGGAGTCGAGCGTGACGTCCTCGGCGGTGGCCCTGCTCACCCGCGCGCCGAGACGGAACTCGATGCCCCGCCCGCCCAGTTTGCGCTGGGCGTAGAGCCCGAGCTCCGGCGACAGCTCCGGCAGCAGCCGCTCCCCCGCGTGCACGATCACGAACCGGGGCCGCAGCCCGTGCAGCCGCGGATAGAGGTGGAGTACGTCATGCACCAGGTCGAAGAGCTCGGCCACCAGCTCCGTACCGGCGAAACCGCCGCCCGCCACCACGAACGTCAACAACCGGGCCTGCTCGGCCGGCTCCGGCTCCAGATCGGCCCGCTCCAGCGCGCCCAGGACCTGGTTGCGCAGCGCCGTCGCGTCCTCCACGGACTTCATCGCGAAGGCGTGCTCGCCCACGCCCGGAAGGTCGAAAAAGTGCGCCACCCCGCCGACCGCGAGGACCAGATGGTCGTACGGGACGCGGAGCATCCCCTCCTTGCCGGCGGAGACGTACGCGCTGCGCGCCTGCGTGTCGATCGAGGCCACCCGCCCGTGCAGGAAGGAGGCGTGGTCGAGCCCGACACGCAACGGGGCGCTGACATGCCTGGCCTCCACCGTGCTGGAGGCGACGCCGACGAGGAGCGGGGTGAAGAGCAGGAAGTTCGAGTCGCTGATCAGCGTCACATGGGCGTCGAGCCCACGGCCGATCCGCCGGTCCAGTTCGCGCGCGGCCCCCACCCCGCCGAAGCCACCACCGACGATCACCACGTGAGGTCTGGCCCGCTGGGGCGCCGGGCGGGGCGGGCGCCAGGCCGCCAGGGCGCGGAAGGCGAGCCCGGCGATCGCGCCGAACAGGGCGGCCCCGACGAGCTCGGGGAAGCGCGACACGGCCACCGCGATCGTCCACGACGGCGTGTCCCCCTCAAGGAGGGGAACGAGGGTGAGGGTCCAGGTCACCCAGTCGAGCAGGCCGATGAGCAGACCGACGGAGAAGGCCGAGCCGTTGCTCTGCCGGTGCTCGCCGAAGAGCAGGCCGAGCACGGCTCCCAGCACCGTCGTGTGCCCGGCCCACTGGATCCACGGCGGGTCGGTCACGACGGCGACGATCGCACCACCGGGCAGTCCGGCGACGACGCCGAACAAGAGTGTTCTGAGCAGAGTCATGCACGTTCAGTGTGGGCGCGCCACACGAGCGTTACACGTCGCTACACGTCCCGCTGCCAGTCCCGGAACGCGGAGAGGAGGTGCTGCCTGGCGTCCGACGAGATGCCGTCCGGGGTCAGTTCGCCCGTGGCGGCGATCGTCTGCCGGAACTGGTCGAGGTAGTTCTCGCACCCGGAGCACTCCGCCAGGTGCTCGACGAAACGCCGCTCGTCCCCTTCGGACAAGGCGCCGTCGAGAAACTCCGTCACCAGCTCCACGAAGTCGTTGCAGTTCACGCCCGTCCCCTCCCGCCCGCGACGTCATGGGCATCGGACAAGTACGACTCCAGCTTACTGCGCAGCAGGGCCCTGCCCCGATGGAGGAGGACGCGTTGGTTCCCAGGCGAGATCTCCAGCAGGGAACACACCTCCTCGGAGCCGTACCCCGCGACATCGCGCAAGGTGATCACGGTACGGAGGCGGGGCGGGAGCTCGTCGATCGCCTCCGCGATCACCTCGCGGACCTCGCCGCGCAGCACGTGGTCCTCGGGGATGTGCCAGGAACGCGGTTCCTGCCCGGCGACCCAGTGTCCGGCGTACCGCTCGCCGGGGGCGCGGAAGCGCTCGGCGTCGACCGTCGGCCCTTCCTCCTCCTCCGGCAGCAGACTGGCGAAGGGGACGGTCCTGCTCTCCTTCGTGGCACGCGCCTTGGCAGTGTTGACGAGGATCCGGTACACCCACGTCTTCAGGGACGCGCGGCCCTCGAAGCCGTCGATGCCCCTGATGACCGCCAGCCAGGTGTCCTGGACCGCTTCCTCGGCGGAGTCCTTGGTCGACACGAACGACATGGCGAGCCGGAGCATGCCGCCCGACCAGGAGTCCAGGACCAAGGCGAACGTCTCCTCGTCACCGTCGCGGAGGCGCTGCACCAGGACCTCGTCCGGAGGCAGTTCGCGTGGGCCCGCCATTGTTCTCTCCTTGCCGGACGTCAACTGGAAGCGCCAGCCTAGGGCAGCGGTACGAGTGCGGACATCCGGGGGTGCGTTCGTTCTTCTCTCGGTAAGAAGCTTCACGGCCGGCGGCCGCTGAGGTCAGTCGCGCGGCATGCTGCGGAACGCCCCGAGGAGTTGATCGCGTGCCGCAGCGGGCAGGCCCGGGCCGGGCAGCGCGCCCACAGCCGCGACGGTCTGCCGGAACTGGTCGAGGTACGTCTCGCAGCCCTCGCACCGCGCCAGGTGCACGAGACAACGCAGCTCGGTCGGCTCACCCATGCAGCCGTGGAGGAACTCGGTCACCAGCTCCACGAACTCGGCACAGTTCATGGCACCTCCTGTTCTCGTGCGGCCGACGAACGGTCGACTCCTCACCGGCTCATCCCGGTGAGGAGTTCGACGCCTATCATGCTCCTGTCGCGGCGCCGAACCACCGGGGCAGGGCATCGAGCAGCTCCGCCTGGTTCTCTCCGACCGAGGCCACATGGCCGTCCGCGCGCAGCAGGACGGCAGGGGCGCCCTCATGGGCTTCGTCAACCACGGACGAGGCGGGACCGGAGAGCCGGTAGCCGCGCTGCTGCGGCCCGGAAACGCGGGCAGCAACACCGCCGCCGACCACATCATCGCCACCCAGCTCGCCCTGGCTCAACTTCTGAAACGTCACCGGCGCGGGCGGAACATTCTGATTCGTACCGACTCCGGCGGCGGCACCCACGAGTTCGTGGCCTGGGTCGCGAAGCGGGGCCGGTGGCCGTTCGCCACCAACACCACCGACGTCCCGATCGCCGCCCTCGAACTGCGGCACCGCCAGCGGGCACGGGCCGAGGACCGCATCCGCGATGCGCGCGCCACCGGCTGCGCAACCTGCAGCACCACCCACCCCGGGACCGTGGAAACCGGCGCACACTCGACGCGACAGCCGGACCATCGGCCTACCCGTCACCGACCCGACAAGCGGAACCGGGCCCCGGAGAATGCGGCGACCCGTCACGAAAGACCGGGGCCAACACGGTGATCTTTCATCAGGCGGCCGACATCGCGATGGTGGTGCGCCACACGAACGGACCCAGCGTGGCCAGGTCCCCCGCCGATCTCGATCGGAGCCCGTGGCACCGCGCAGAGCGTGACGTCGTGGTTCGCAAGGTGGATGACTGAGCCGTCGAAACCGTCAGCTATCGCCGAGCAGGACGGGCACCCTGCCACTGCCACCAGGCCGTTGATCAGGACAAATGGAGAAGTCTCACTGGAGCACTAAGGCCTGAGGACGATCTTGCCGTGGGTGTGGCGGCGTTCGAGCTCGGTGTAGGCCTCGCGGACTTGCGTCAGCGGGTAGACGTTCGCGATGGGCACCTCGAGGTGTCCGTCGGCGATCAGGCCTGCGAGCTCGGCGAGCACCTCGGCGCCCGGCCCGGCCGCGACCCCTCCGTCGGTCTTCACCCCGTGCTTCTCGGCGGCCGCGAAATCGGCGATGGTGTCGATCCGATCGGTCGCGACGCCGAGGGCGAGGGCCAGCTCGACGTACCCGTCGCCGAAGGTGTCGATGAAGGCGTCCACCCCGCTGGGCGCGGCGGCCCTGATGCGGTCCGCGACGCCCTCGCCGTACGCGACCGGGATCGCGTCGTGGCTCTTCAGTCACTCATGGTTGCTCTCGCTCGCCAAGCCGATGACCGTGGCCCCGGTACGGCGCACGAGCTGGACGGCGTGTACCGCCCCCCATGCGGTGACGCCGACGACGTACAGGCTGCCGGCCACCTCCCATGAGACCTTCTCCGGCTTGTGCGTGAGGTCACCGGCCTCGACCAGGACCAGCTCGGCCTGGGAGGCCCGCTTCTGGTTGAATCCGATCACCTCGTCGCCGGGCGGGACTCTGGCTACCCCGGCGCCGACCTCCTCGATGACTCCGGCGAGGTCGCTGCCCTGCCCGGACGGGAACGTCGACGGGAACATGTCCGCCAATGCCCCCGTGCGGATGACCGCCTCACCGGGGTTGGTGCCGGCCGCTTTCACGCGTACGAGGACCTGCCCGCCCCCGGGCACCGGGCGTTCCACCTCGTCGACCCGCAACACGTCGATCCCGCCGAGCTCGTCGTACCTGACCGCCTTGGGCGTGATCTCTCTCCTTTGGCTTGCTGAAGCCGGCAGGGGTGTGGGCTAAGCCCGCCGGAGTTCGAGCACGGGAATGATGCGGATTCCGGCAGTCTGGCGTGCGTACTCGGCAAAGCCGACCTCGACGGGGGCCGGTCGTCGACCCGCAGTGACGTGTCGGGCGCCTCCGTCCCGGCGGTGATGCCGCGTCAGCCCAGCGCGCGGTCGAGGTTGAAGGCGGCGCTGATGAGCGAGAGGTGGGTGAAGGCCTGGGGGAAGTTGCCCAGCTGTTCTCCGGTCGGGCCGATCTCCTCTGCGAACAGACCGAGGTGGTTGGCGTAGGTGAGCATCTTCTCGAAGGCGAGCCGGGCCTCCTCCAGCCGGCCTGCGCGGGCCAGCGCCTCCACGTACCAGAAGGAGCAGATCGAGAAGGTGCCCTCGGGGCCGCGCAGGCCGTCCGGGCTGGCGGTCGGGTCGTAGCGGTATACCAGCGAGTCGGAGACCAGGTCCGTGGTGAGGGCGTCCAGGGTGGAGAGCCACTTGGGGTCGGTGGGCGAGACGAACTTCGCCATCGGCATCATCAGCAGCGAGGCGTCCAGTACGTGGTCGTCCAGCCCCTGGACGAACGCCCCTCGCTCGGCCGACCAGCCGCGCCGCATGATCTGCCGGTAGATCGCGTCCCGGGACTCCCGCCAGCGGGTCAGGTCGGCCGGCAGACCGCGGCGGTTCGCCATGCGCATCGCGCGCTCCAGCGCCACCCAGCACATCAGCCTCGAGTACACGAAGTTCCGCCGGCCCGCCCTGGTCTCCCACACCCCCTCGTCGGGCTGGTCCCAGTGCTCGCACAGCCAGTCCACCACGGCACCGACCTCGTCCCAGCGGTCACTGCTGATCGGCTGCCCCCACTTGTCATAGAGGTAGATCGAGTCGATCAGCGCACCGTAGATGTCCAGCTGGAGCTGGCCGGTGGCCGCGTTGCCCACCCGGACCGGTGCGGAGCCGAGGTACCCCTCCAGGTGCGGAAGCTCGTATTCGGGCAGCTCGGTGCGCCCGTCGATGCCGTACATGATCTGCAAGGGACCGGTCTCCCCCCTGCCCCGCAGGATCCCCCGCTCGGAGAGAAAGCCCATGAACGCCTCGGCCTCCGAGGTGAACCCCAGACGCAGCATCGCGTAGACACAGAAAGCGGCGTCGCGGACCCAGACATAGCGGTAGTCCCAGTTGCGCTCGCCGCCGATCTGCTCGGGCAGGCTGGTGGTCGGTGCGGCGACGATCGCACCGGTCGGCGCGTAGGTGAGCAGTTTCAGCAGCAGCGCGGAGCGGTTCACCATCTCCCGCCACCGCCCGTGGTAGCGCGAACTGGCCAGCCAGTGGCGCCAGAACCGGACGGTCGCCTCCGCCTGCTCCTGCGCCTCGGCGCGCGGGCACGCCCTGGGCGGGACGTCGTCGCGGATCTGGTCGAGGGCGAACACGTGGGACTCGCCCTCCAGGAGCTTGAAGTGCGACCACACGTCCAGGCCGTCGATCTCCAGGGGTGCGGTGGCGGTCAGCGCGAGCGTCAGCGACGGGGAGCGGAACACCGCCGTGTGGCCTTCGAGGTGCGTGGTGTGCGCCTCGGCGCCGTAGCCGAAGCGGGGGGCGATCCGCGCCCTGAACGGGAGGCTGCCGCGGACGCAGAGCACCCGCCGGATCAGCCGGTGCCGGGCCGCCTCGCGCGACTCGTCGACCACGGGCATGAAGTCCTGGATCTCCGCCACCCCGTCCGCGGCGAAGAACCGCGTGATCAGCACGTTCGTATCGGGGAAATAGAACTGCCTGGTCCGGGTCGGGACCTCGGCGGCCAACTCGAACGACCCGCCCCGGTCGGCGTCGAGGATCGACCCGAACACGCTGGGCGCATCGAAGCGCGGGCAGCAATACCAGTCGATGGTGCCGTTCGTGCCGACCAGGGCGGTCGTACGGAGATCCCCGATCAGGCCGTGATCGGAGATCGGGATGTACCGGCCGCCGTCGGCCTGCTCGAAACCAGTCGTATCGAACGCCATACCGGCCTCCCTGGCGCTGCGGCCCGGGCCTGGAGATGAATCCGTGCTTTTCATGCTAGACCGCCACCCGTTGCAGGACTCGGCGGCCGGCAATCCCCCGGGTCAGTGATCGGCGGCGGGCGCGGCCGGGCGAAGGCCTCGGCACTGTGCGCCGTCGCCACGCCGTCGGGTCACTCGGTCGCGCTGTTGAGGGTCGTTCTTCGACGTCGTGGTCACCCCGCAGGCCGCCGCAGGAACCAGGCTCGCCTCACCCGTCGACGTCGTCGACACCGCGCCGGCCGCCCTCGACCGCAGGGACCCGCCGCCCAGCGTCATCGCAAGGCGCATGAACCGGACGATGACCTCCCTCGGCCCTGACACGGCCGGGCCGCCCGGTACGGCAAGCCACCACCGTCCACCTGGGACTCGGACCGTTCACCCTCCAGGCTCGGCGCTCAAAGCAATGTCCAGGATCGTCTTGGCGGCTCGCCGGGCATCCGTGAACACCTGCGCGTCGTTGCAGGAGGCTGCCAGCGCATTGGCGCCTTCGAAGATCACGGCGAGTTGCCTGCCAAGGGCCTCCGGGTCGGCTGCTCCGGCCTCTGCGGCTGTGGCCACGAGGCGATCGCGGAAGGCTTGCTTGTGTCGTTGTGCCAGGCGGGCGACCTCCGGGAGTTCTCCGGCGCCCTCGATGACGGCGTTGTGGAAGGGGCACCCGCGAATGAGCGCCGACGGGTCCCCCTCCAGGGGGTTGAAGATCGCCAGCAGCCGCTGGGCCGGGGGGAGGCCGTCGCGCTCCAGCTCTGCTTCGGCGGCGATCGGCGTCTCGGATTCGAACCGGCGAAGGTACTCCTCCACCAGCGCGTTCTTGGTCGGGAAGTGAACATAGAAGGTGCGGGGCGAGACGTGCGCGGCTTCGATCAGCGCCGCTACCCCGGTGGCGTGGATGCCGCGTGTGTAGAAGAGCTCCTCCGCCGCCCGCAGGATGCGCTCACGCGCACCGCGCCCGCCGCGGACCGCCCCGCTGATTGGTGTCGTTGCCCCCATACCCATAAGTATAGCGAACGCTTTACATCCGACACCGAGCGGCGTAGCGTCGACAGTATGTAAAGCGATCGCTATACATCGATGGGGTTCAGTGGCCTACGACCAGCTCCTGCCCGCCCGAGCGTCGATCACGGGCAGGCCTGAAGGGAGACTCCTATGACACGGTCCTACGCGCAGGCGCCCATCACGACGGTGTCTGCCGCCAACGGCATCGAGTACGCGTACCGCGAGGTCGGCGAGGGCGGTGTGCCGCTGGTCCTGCTCATGCATTTCCGGGGCAACCTCGACAACTGGGATCCCTCCCTGGTCGACGCCCTGGCCCGGAGCCGGCGCGTCATCGCTTTCGACAACACTGGCGTCGGCCGGTCCAGCGGCAGGACACCGAGCACCGTCGCGCAGATGGCGTTGGACGCCATCGCCTTCACCGACGCCCTGGACCTGGCCCGGGTCGACATTCTCGGCTTCTCCCTGGGCTCCTTCGTGGCCCAGGAGATCGCGCTGATCCGGCCCGCGCTCGCACGGCGCATCGTGCTCGCCTCGGCGGCACCGCAGGGTGCACCCGGCATGCACGGGTGGGCGAAATGGGTCATCGACGCGGTGGGCGAGCCGGAGATCGTTCCCACTTCGGTGCTCGACGTCTTCTACACCCGTTCGCCGGAGAGCCGGTCGGCCGGCGAGAAGGCCATGGGTCGCATGTTCACCCGGGAAGAGCTGGACGCGCCCACGACGTGGCAGACGCGCCAGGCGCAGTACGACGCGGTCTCCGCCTGGGGCATCCCCGGCTTCTCGCTCCTGGAGCGGGTGACCGCGATCCAGGCACCGGTGTTCGTCGCCAACGGCGACAGCGACCCCATGATCCTCCCCCGCTACTCCCACCTGCTGGCCGGACTCATCCCCGGCGCGGAGATCAAGATCTACCCGGACGCGGCACACGGCTTCCTCTTCCAGCACCACGAACAGTTCGCCGGTGACGTCGTGCACTTCCTCGACCGCCCGTGAACAGCCTTGACGCCCACACCAACTACACGACCGCATGCCCTCACCGAAGGGAAGACCATGTCCACCATCACCGACATCGGCCATGACGTGTTCGTGGCGGACCCGCTGCCGATGAACGGTCCCGGGCCGCTGCCCAACGGAGAGCCCCGCACCTTCCAGCCCCTCGCGGTCACCCTGATCCACGGCCGCCAGGACGCCGTCCTTGTCGACCCGCCACTGGCCCTCGAGCAGGCGGAGCAGGTCGGAGACTGGGTCGAGGCGAACGGGAAGCGGCTGACGCACATCGTCGCCATGCACGGCCACGGCGACCACTGGTTCACCGCCGGGATGCTCGCCGAACGCTTCGGCGCCCAGGTCGTCACCACTGCAGGCTCCATCGCACAGATGCACAACAACGTGTACGCCCGGGAGGTGCTGTGGGACGTGATGTGGCCCGGCCAGATCCCCCCGTCACGGCCGTCACCGTGCCCGGCAACCGACTCACCCTCGAAGGGCACGACCTCGACATCGTCGAAGTGGGGCACGCGGACAGCGACGACAGTGCGGTGCTGCACATGCCCGACCTCGGCCTGGTCGTGGCCGGCGACGCGATCTACAACGGGGTCCACATGTACCTCGCCGAATCAGCCGACGGCGACTTCGGCCCCTGGCGCCAGGCCGTCGACACCATCGCCGCGCTGAAGCCGCGCCGCATCGTGGCAAGTCACCAGAACAAGAACCTCGACGACGACGCGGCACGGCTCATCGCCGAGACCCGCCGATACCTGGACGACGCCGAGGCCGCCCTGGCCGCGCACGACTCCCCCGCCGACTTCTTCGACGCGATGCTGAAGCGCTACCCGGAACACCTCGGCCCGACCGTCCTCTGGGTCAGCGCACGTGCCCTCTACCTCGCCCGTGAGGGCGGCGACCCGGTGCAGAACCTCGTCGCAGCTTGGACGCTGTAAGCCATCCGAAGCCGCTACCAGGATGGGCCGCCCGAGCTCAACGGTTCAGCGGAGCGCAGGCCCTGGCCGCTGCCCCACCCCGAGCCTGCGGCAGTCCCCTGCGGCCGTGCACCCCGTACACCCCGTACACCCCGTGCACCCCGTGCACCCCGAGCCTCCGCAGCGGACCCTGAAGACCGGGGTCAAGGGCAGGGACGCCTTCATCCAGAAGAGAGTTCGAATACAAGTCGGCAGTGAGTCCAACTACCGTGGAGCCCGGGCAGGGGTCGTACCAGCTAGTCGGGGCTACTCAGCCGTGGACACCCAGCCAACCCGGCCGTGGACGAAGGATTTGACCGAGCCAGGTTGCCGGGGCCGCGGAATCACCACCGCGCCCTCCGCGCTCGCCTCCGCCACACCGCTCGGCGAGGAGCTCCGATGCGCGCATGTTCATACGTATCTGCCAGTGCTGTGGAGCCCCGGGCCAGGGACCTGCCGTCCACCCACGAGCAGACGGAATCGCCTTGACGCTGTTGCGTGGCTGTCGAAGGCGTTGCGACACCACCCCGCATCACCAGGCCGCCGTCGACCGTGAGTACCTGGCCCGTCAGCGCGGCGGCGTCCTCGCCGACAAGCATCGCCACCACAGCTGCTGTGTCGTCGGGGGTGAGCGGCCGGGGCAGCGCCTGACGCGCCGCGACCTCCTCGAACTCCTCAGCCGGCACGACGCCGGTAGCCGGACTGCGAGTCAGCCCCGGGGCCACCGCCGTGACTGCGATCCCGTGGCCGCCGAGCCCGACGGCGAGGGCGTGGGTCATGCCGATCAACGCCCTTTGGGACGCCACGTACGCGAGCATGTGCGCGCCCGGGGGACGCCAGAACGTGTTGGAGACGATGAAGACCACCCTGCCGAAGCCCCGCTCACGCATCCCCGGCGCGAACGCCTGGGTGAGCAGCAGCGCCGACTCGACGTTCACGGCCTGGACCTGACCCCACAGGTCGAAGTCGAAGTCCTCGAACGGTCCGAAGGCGACCATGGCGGCCGAGTGGACCAGAACATCGCACCTGCCGTAACTCGCTGGCTCCCAACGGTCTCAGTAGACGCTGCTCAGCGCTCCTCTCACTGCCGAACCATCGGCACTCAGGCTGCCCACCTCAGCGACCTGCCGCCACAGAGAATCCGTCTGCCAGCACAGCCAGCCAAGTCTCTTCACGCACCATCGTCCAAGACCTGCTGCCGGCTTCAGCGATTGCCGCCCGCTATCAAGCTGTTCGGCGCGCAACCCGAGCTGGTCGTGCTCAGGTGGCCGTTTCGATGGGCTCGAGGACGGCCTCGACGTCGACCACGACATCGACCATGGGGCTGACGACCACGCCGCCGCGGTCGACCACATCGTCCCAACTCACCCCGAAGTCATGTCGATTGATACGCGTCGAGGCGGTGAAACCGGCGCGTCGCCGGGGCCCGAGGTCCCGCCCCTCCTCCCACCAAGGCGTATCCCACTGTCCCAAGTAGGTGACGTCGAAGGTTACGGGGCGCGTCACTCCACGCACCGTGAGATCTCCGGTCACCTCGAACTCGGTTCCGCTCACCTGATGAATGCGCGACCCGACGAACGTCCACGTCGGGTGGTGCTCGACATCGAAGAAATCGGCACTGCGGAGGTGGGCGTCGCGCTGGGGCTGACCGGTGTACACCTGGGTCGCGTCGACCGTCGCCTCGACGCGCGCCTTCTCCGGGTCGTCGGGATCGACCTCCAGACGGCCGTGCACGTTCTTGAGCTGCCCGCGCACGTAGGTGACCATCATGTGCCTGGCGCGGAACTCCGCCGCGGTATGACCGGGCTCGAAGAACCACTTGGTCATGGCCATGTGCGCCCCTGTTTTGCCCCTTCAACCAGGACGGATCCGATGGCGGTCACGGAGCGCGTACGGCAGTGCGGTGGGCCGACGTGTCCGCGGTGCGTCACCGGTGTTCGTTCACGCCCTCAACGATGAGGGAGACGCCGATGCCCAGCATCCAGACGTCCTTGGCCAGCGCGGTTCCCTGCTCGGTCGGGCGCAGGCTGCCTTCCTGCCGCATCCCCGGTGTGCGCACGTAGAGCCCGAGGGTGCCCACGGAGAACGCGGTGAGCGCAACCCCGGCGACAGCGGCAGGGACGACCGGCAGGAGCAGTGCGGTGGCAATGGCCAGCTCCCCGGCGGAGAGCAGCCGGACGAACCTCTGGGCGTCCTGCTTGCCCAGGAACGGGTAGGTCGTGGCGGCGAACTGCTGCATCCCCTCGGCGGTGGCCTCGTCCGCACCGAGTTTCGAGAGCCCGGAGTTCAGGAAGAACGCGCCGACCGTGAGCCTGAGCGGAAGTTGCCGTGCTGCGGAACATCGTGCCCAACCGAATGCCATGCCGAGCCTCCCAACATTGGCCCCGGATACAACCCTGCCATCCGTTCGAAGCATGTCAAACGGGGGCCGGTTCTCCCCCACCCGCTGGCCCCGGAGCCCCGGAGCCCCGGAGCCCCGGGCCAGGTCAGTGCAGGTGAAGCTGCCAGTCCGGCGGGACTTTGCCCTGCGGCCCCGGGGTCGGCTGTGAGGCCGGGTGTGAGGTCGGCGGCGCCAGTGGCGGACCCTCGTAGTACTGCTCGGTCTCGATGTTCCAGAACCAGGATTCGCCGGGCTCGAAGCTCGTCAGGAAGGCGTGCCCGGTCATCCGGGCATGCTTCGAGCCGTGCTGCGAGGGCGAGGAGTCACAGCATCCGATGTGCCCGCACGCTGCGCAGCGCCGGAGGTGGAACCACCAGCCCGGTCCATCGCCTGCCAGACACTCCACGCACCCGTCCCCACTCGGCGGCGCAGTGAGATCAATTCCTGGGATCTGCTCCTGAGGCATGCGCTGCCCCTCCCTGGCGAGGCTTCGCTCGAATGCCGTTTCGGACGGGTTTCGGCACTTGCAGCCGAAGTCGCGACGGTTGAACCCCTTCCTTCACCATAATCGGCATGGATCAGGCTCGCAGGTCATGGCAGCAGCTCAGTGCAGCGGACCCGCGCTCCCCATCGGTCGCAGGGCGCGGGCCCAGTGCGGGGCCCTCCCGTAGCGGGGCAGGTAGCGCGGCATCAGGTTCAGCAGGCCGGCCATCGCGGAAGCGCCGGCGAACCACAGGATCAGGATGGTCGAGACGTCGTAGACCGTGCCGAACGCGGAGCCGATGTACACGTGGGCCAGGTAGGCCAGGGCGCGGCCGTTGGCCTCGCCGCCGGGCTCGAACGGGGCCGGCGGGATCAGCAGCGTGGTGATGAAGCTGGAGGTGATCAGGAAGGCGCTCATGATGATGGCCGCGGTGGTCAGCAGCTTCTTCGCCCCTCGGATGGTCAGCCGGTCCGCGAGGCCCCCGATCACGACGCCCGCCACGACGACGGAGGTCACGCCCGACGCGTGCACCGCCTCGGCCAGGACGTACGCGGCGTACGGGGTCACCAGGGTGATGACGGTCTCCAGTACGGGGTCCTCGGTCCTGCGGCGGATCAGGGTCACCACCCCCGCGACCGCTCCTCCGATCAGGACGCCGCCGTCGGCGAGCAGAGCGAACTCGCCGCCCGCCGCCTGCCAGGAGAGGCCGGGGGAGGCTGTGGCGACGACGACCGCGACCCGGAAGAGGACGAGCGAGGTCGCGTCGTTGAAGAGGCTCTCGGCCTGCACGAGGACCTGGACCCGGGGAGGCAGGGCGAGGCGCCGGCCGAGCGCTGTCACGGCCACCGGGTCCGTACTCGCGAGGACGGCGCCCAGGACCATCGCCATCTGCCAGGACAGCAGGGTGAGCAGCGAGGCGACCGCGCCGACGGCGGCCGCCGAGGCCAGCACGAGCCCCACCGCGAGCACGCTCACCGGCTTCCACACCAGACGCATTTCCCGCCAGGGCAGTTCCTCGGCGCCGACGTACAGCAGGGGCGGCAGGACGACCAGGCCGATGGTCTCGGGGCTGACATGGATATCGGGAGTACCGGGCACCAGAGCGACGGCCATCCCTGCGACAACGAGCAGCGAGGGCGCGGAAATACGCCAGCGGCGGGCACCCGTGGCCACCACCGTGGCCAGCACCACAAGGATCAAGACCGTACCGACGCTGCGCATTCCGCCCCCACCCGAATCGACGCGGACCATGCGGTCCCACGACGCCGACCAGGCTTCCCGGCACACCGCCTTCACCCTATCGATGGAGCGGGCGTCAATACACCGTCAAAGTCCCGGCCGAGTGGCGTCAGGAGTCCGTAAGGGCCCTTTCGTTCAGGTCCTCGCTGCTGTTCGCTGGTGAGGTTGAGGACGCATGGAGGAGTCGGGGTCGGTTGAGAACGGAGAATGTCGTAGGCATCGTCGTCGCGGTCAGCATCGTCGGGTACCTGGTCCTGGCGTTGTTCTTCCCCGAGAAGTTCTGACATGACGACCACGAACGAAACGATCCCGGTGACCACACCGGGACAGCCGGTCCTGCCGCGAGGAAGACTCAAGGTCTTCCTCGGCGCGGCTCCCGGAGTCGGAAAGACCTACCGGATGCTCGACGAGGCGCACCGCCGGGTGGCCCGCGGCGCGGACGTGGTGGCCGGCTTCGTGGAGTGCCACCGACGCCGGCACACGGAGGCGAAGCTCCACGGACTCGAACGCCTCCCCCTTGCCGATTGCACTTACCGGGGTGGACGGTGCCCGGAGTTGGACCGGGAGGCACTCCTTTCCAGGCGTCCGCAGGTGGTGCTGATCGACGAACTCGCCCACGCCAACGTGCCCGGGGGCGACCGGCACGTGAAGCGCTGGCAGGACGTCGAGGAGATCCTCGCCGCCGGGATCGACGTCGTCACGACCCTCAACATCCAGCACCTCGAGTCGCTGAGCGACGTCGTCGAGAAGATCACCGGGGTACCGCAACGGGAGACCGTCCCCGAAGAGTTCGTGCGCCGCGCCCACGAGATCGAGCTGGTCGACATACCTCCCGAGGGGCTCAGGCGCCGGATGGCGCACGGCAACATCTATCCCCCGGAACGGATCGACGCCTCCCTCGCCAACTACTTCCGTCCCGGCAACCTCATCGCGCTGCGGGAGCTGGCCCTGCTGTGGCTGGCCGGCCGCGTGGACGAGGCCCTCCACAAGTACCGGGCCGAGCACGGCATCGGGACCGTCTGGGAGACCCGGGAACGGGTCGTGGTCGCCCTCACCGGCGGGCCCGAGGGCGAGACCCTGATCCGTCGTGCGGCGCGCATCGCCGGCCGGTCGGCGGGGGGCGAGCTGCTCGCCGTGCACGTCGCACGGAGCGACGGGCTCGCCGCCGGCGTCTCCCACGCGGCACTGGCCGGGCAGCGGGCCCTCATCGAGGGCCTCGGCGGCAGCTACTACTCGGTCGTCGGGGACGAAGTGCCCATCGTGCTGGTGGACTTCGTGATGGCGGAGAACGCCACCCAGCTCGTCCTCGGCACGAGCCGCCGGCGTCGGCTGGAACGTTTCCTCACGGGTCGCGGGATCGGCGAGACGGTGGTCGCCCTGTCCGAGGACATCGACGTCCACATGGTCACGCACGAGCACGCCGGCCACGGCCGCCTCCTGCCGTCCCGTCGCCGCACGCTCCCCACCTCACGGCTCGTCGCCGGACCCGTGGCCGCGCTGGTGCTCCCTGTACTGCTCACGCTCGTCCTCGACCGCATGCGCGGCACGCTGAACCTCACCAGCGAGGCCCTGCTGTTCCTGGTGACCGTCGTGGCCGTGGCATGCATCGGCGGAGTGACCTCCGCCCTGCTCGCGGCGCTGACCGCGGCCCTGCTCCTCAACTACTGGTTCATGCCGCCCATAGGCGAATTCACCATGAGCGACCCCGACAGCGTGCTGGCGCTGGTGGTCTTCGCCGGTGTGGCCGCCACCGTGGCCGCCGCAGCCGACAGGTCCCTGCGGCTGTCCCGCCGCTCCGCACGCGCCACGGCCGAGGCGGAGACCATGTCCTCCCTCGCCGGAAGCATCGTCCGCGGCGACCAGACCATCCCGGCCCTGCTGGAACGCACCCGGGAAACCTTCGGCATGACCACCGTCGAACTGGCCCCGCAAGCTCCCGACACCGACGGCTCGCCGGATCCCGCCCTGGTGGTCGCCGCCGGGCCCGGGGCCTTCCTCGTCCTGCGCGGCCGTACGCTGCCCTCCTCCGAGCGCCGGGTCCTGGCCGCCTTCGCCGCCCACGTCGGCGCTGCCGTCGAACGGGCCCGCCTGGCCGAGGTCGCCGCCGAGGTCGAGCCGATCAAGGCCGCCGACCGGCTGCGCACCGCCCTGCTCCGGGCCGTCGGCCACGACCTGCGGACACCACTGGCCGGGGCACTGGCCGCCGTCACCTCCTTGCGCGCCCCGGACGTCGACTTCTCCGCCGAGGACCGGGCCGAACTGCTGGGCTCCGCCGAAGTGTCCCTGAACCGGCTGAACCGCCTCGTCGAGAATCTGCTCGACCTCAGCCGCCTGCAGGCCGGCGCCCTCACACTCGACCTACGGGCGACCACCCTCGAGGAAGTCCTGCCTGCCGCCCTGGACTCCCTGGACCCGATATCGGAGGACCGGCCGCCCCTCGATGTCCAGGCCCTGGAAGCCGTACCGGCGCTGCTGGCCGACCCGCCCTTGCTCGAACGCGTACTGGCGAACCTCGTCGGCAACGCGGTCCGCCACGCGCCCGCCGACCGCCCCGTGCTGGTCACAGCCAGTGCGCTGGCCGAGCGGGTCGAGATCAGGATCGCCGACCGGGGACCCGGGATCGACGCCGACGACCGCGAGCGTGTCTTCGAGCCCTTCCAGCGCCTCGTGCGACCGCGACAACACCGCCGGACTCGGCCTCGGGCTCGCTCTGGCCCGGGGCCTCACCGAGGCGATGGACGGCACACTCACCCCCGAGGACACGCCCGGCGGGGGCCTGACCATGGTCCTTTCGCTGCCCGTCGCCACCACCGATGTGCCCGCAGGACGGCGCTGATCCGCGATGTCCTCGACCCTCCACCTCCGAGCAGGACTCGGGCAGCGCTCCCAGCACTTGGTCATCTGCGGCAACGCCGGGCTCGTACACCGCCTGGCGCAGGAACTCGACGCCGTGAGCGGCGAGGCCGTCACCGTCGTGCTGGACGGGTCCTGCGCCATGAGGGCCGCGTCGTGCGGTCACCACCCGCCGCGGTCTCGACGTCCTGATGACCGGCGTCCAGCCCCGACCGGCGGAGCGCCGGCCTCGCCCGGACAACTGAGCTCGTGCCTGCAACACCACTTTCACCATGGGGGATCAATGTCATTCGATGAGGAATGGGCGGAGCTCAGGTCAGCCGCGGCCGAGAAGCAGACCGCGATGCGACTCAATCAGCTCGATCCCGGAGGCGGCGGCGGACCGGGGCCGCAGGGGGACCTTGTGGTCACCCAGAAGGATCTGGCGGCCGTCGGCGACGCAGCGTTCAAGCTCCGTCAGAGGCTCGGCACCGACGGGGACCACGCCAAGGCCAGTACGTACGAGGCGGCAGGCTCCCTGAAGAAGGACTTCGCACTGGGTGCGGCCCTCTCGACGGTTGCAGACAAGTGGCACGACCAGGAGGGCACGTTGTTGGACGCCTGCGCCCACATCTCCCAGGACGTCTTCCGCCTCCGAGAGAACCAGCTGAGAGCCCTCTCCGAGGAGTGGGCCAAAGCCAACCCCGGGCACAGCAACGACCCCTACACTCTGGAGAACGAGATCGACTTGGCGGCCGTGAACGGCAACAAGCGCGCCAAGGGACTGGCGGGCACCCCGTGAGGCGCCCCATGGCGGCGGTCGCCACTGCGGCTGCCCTCCTCTCCGTGGCAGGCTGCTCGAATCCCTCGAAGTACGCGATGCCCCATGACGTGTGCGGGGTCCCGGTCAAGGCCGCTGTCCTCGAACCCTTGCTCCTCCCGGGCGAGAAGCTGGAGCAGTCGACGGCCCTTTCCAGGCCGGACGCCCCTCACTGTTTCGTGCAGGTGGACCAGGAGAGCATCTTGAGTGTCCAGGGGGAGGTCATCCCGGCAGATCAGGATCCGAGCGTGCGGAGAGAATGGCAGATTCCCCATGCCACGAAGATCGACGTCGGAGACGACGCCCGCGTGAGCGACATCAACGTGGTCGCGGTCGCCTCGTGCACCTACCAGGGCGGGAACCGCAAGTTCGTGGTCCAGGCCGAGCGGTTTTACCCCGAGCGTGACGACGCCACGAAGCGCCGGGAAGCCCTCACCCATTTCATGGAGGCGTACTTCCCGGCCGCCGAGAAGGCGGTGGGATGCACCTCCTGACCATAGAGACCAGCCCGCTGAGGCAGAGCGGGCCCCCGCGAACCTCCAACCCAGGACGCAGCCTGTGCATCACGACGACGAACCGGTCTTCAAGCGGAGCAAGTGGGGTACGAACCGCTACTACTACAACTCTCGCAACCCCATCGGGCTCGCCCTCATCGTCATCACCCTGCTCTTCGGCGCGATCATGATGATCGCCATGGCCAACCGGGCCGGACCGTTCAAGCCAGCCCCCGACCCCAAGCCGTGGAGCCCGCCGGCGTACGACTACTCCTGGCCGTCGCCCTCGAGTAGCCCGCCAGGCCACTGAAGCCGACGGGGTTCCCGCCGAGTGGGAACCCCGTCAAGATCCCGTAGCCGCGACATCAGCAGCGCGTCAGGGTCCGGTTCCGAGGCCTCTTCCCGCCCTAACGTCACCCTCATGGAACGACGTTTCACACAGGACACCCACTGGGCCGGTGAGCGACGCTCGGCGATCGGTGTCGCGTTCCTCCTCTTCACGGCCCTGTTCACCATGGACGCGGGCCTCGGCGAGCTCGACGTGCCGCGCGGCCTCACGTGGACCGGCCTGGCCGGCCTGCTCTTCGCGATCCTGCTGCCGCCCCGGGTCTCGGTACGGCCGGGCCGGCTCAGTACCCGAGGTCTGCTCGTGAAGGACACCGTCCGTACCGACGCCCTCGTCTCGGTCCGCTGGTACGGCGCGGTGGCCCAACGAATGGTCCTCCGGGACACCGAGGGCAGCCAGGTCGAGATCGATCCGACCGTCCCGGTCCGGAACCCCGCCACGTGGCACCGGCTCGACGTGGACGCCCGCACCTCGATCCAGCGCGGCACCCTGCTGAGCGGCACGACCGCCCTGCGCGAGCTGTCGGAGCGCATCGACCGTGAGACGGCCCAGACGGTCTTCAAAGTCTCCGGCCTGGAGTGGCCCTCCGCCGGTCACTGACTGGCTGTTCGGGGGCCGCTGTCGGAAGGGTGAGCCTCACCGCGAACCCGGGGCCGGTGGCCACGGTTTCGAGTGTGCCTCGCCTCCCATGGTTTCCGTGAGATCGCGGGACATCCGCAGGGTCAGGCTGTCCGCTGCGACGCCTCGGCCCAGGCCCGTCTCGTGCTCCGGACCTCTGGCTCCACCGTCGGTGCCGTCCGTCACCCGGATCTCCACCTGGCCGGACCGCGCCTCGGCCGTGAGCAGCGGGCTGCGTTCCGTCGGGCTGCGCCGCTGGGCTTCGGCTGCCAGCGCAGTCATCACTCGGGTGCGCGCAGGCCCGTTTCGGCGTCGTGGGCTGCGAGCCTGCCGTGGGAGTAGGCCATGCCCAACTGGGCCGCGCACGCGCCCAGCACACGCTGGTCGTCAGCGCTCAGCGGGTGGCCGCATGCGGCGAGCGTGAGGTTGTCGCCCGCGGGGCTTTCGACGTCGGCGTCGTACGGCCGCTCCGGCGCGTCCGTTCCGGTACTGGCGGCGACGAACCAGCGGGGGTCGACGGCATGCCCGTCGTCCCTCTCCAGCAGGCTCACCGCGTCCGGGCCGAAGTCCTCCTACCTGTTCGAGGAGGGCGGGCAGGTCCTGGCCGTGCATCATGGCCGTGGCCAGCCGGCTCAGCGTCCGGGCCTCGGAGCTCGCCCGGACCGCCTGGTACGTGCGGCGCGCGGCCATGCCGGCGGCGGTGCCGACGACGGCCGTGACGACGTACACCACCAACGCGAAGACGTCGGCGGGGCGCTCGACGCGCAGCGAGTGGACCGGCGCGGTGAAGTAATAGTCGGCGAGCAGTCCTGCGGCAAGTGCGGCCAGCAGGGCGGGGACGAGGCCGCCGACCAGGGCGATCACAACGACGGCCAAGAGGTAGAGCACCAGGGCGAGGGCGAGGTCCACGTGTTCGCCCAGGAGGACCAGCAGGAGGGTGAGGGCCGGGAGCGTGATCGCGGCGAGCGCGATCGCCGTCCAGAAGCGGCGCGGGCCGGTGGCACGGCTCGGGCGCGGTGTGATCGCCGCTGGAGACCGCCACGACCCGTGGATCCAAGGCACGGTCCGCCCACCAGCGGCCGTTGCCGGTGGCGAGGACGTGCTCGGGGAGGGCCGCGACTCCGGGCGCCCCGCCGGGGAACCAGCGGGCGAGAGCGGGGAGACGGGGCGGAAGGAGCTCGATCACGACGGATGCCGCCTAGCTTCAGGGGAAGGGGAGCGGGGGCGGCCCTGGACGGTGGGCCGCCCCCGCGGGGCACCGGCGCCGGTGAGCGTCAGCGCCGGTCGGCCTTGCGGCCGCGGTTGGCTTGCTGTCAGGCCGAGTGGCCGACGAGTACGTCGGCCAGCTTGTTCAGCCGCTTGACGGTGCGCTCCTCGGTCGCGCAGGGAGCCGGGTCCATGCGCGCGTTCCGGTCGTAGTAGGCGCCGTTGACGATCTCGACCGCCGGGTCGCAGAGGCGGACGACGTGGGCTGCGCCCTCGGAGGGCGTCGCGCCCTCGTGCCCGTACAGCGGCCGCAGCGCGGTCTCGCACACGCCCGGGTTGACGGACACGGCGGTGACCCTGGGGTCGGCGGCGAAGACGGTGAGGGCCAGCTGTGACTGCGCGTAGGCCGCCAGGCGTGAGTAACGGCGGGTGCGGTTGGGGTCGTTCCACATGATCGAGGCGGTGCGGTGCATCGAGGAGGAGACGTTCACGACGCGTCCTCCCGGGGAGGTGGTGAGTACCGGTGCGAGCAGGTTCGTCAGCAGGTAGTGGGCGAGGAAGTTGACCTGGAAGGAGAGCTCGTTGCCGTCGAGGGTGACCGTGTGGCGCTCGGGGGCCGCTACCGCGGCGTTGTTGACGAGGACGTCGAGGTGCGGGGGCCTGACGATGATCCGGCTGGCGAGCCGCTCGACCTCGTCGCGGTGCGCGAAGTCCGCCGCGCACGGGCGCAGGAGTTCGGCGTCGACGTCGGCGGTGGGCCGGGCGGGCAGCGACCGCCTGGGCCGAGACGCTCAAAGCGTTCCACCTCAGCGAGGTGGATGGGCGAATCGTCGGCCGCCGGCCTCTGGAACAGGCAGCAACGCTCGTATCCGACATCAGCAGCGCCATGCTGACCACCGACGGCCTGCGATGGCTCGCAGCTCCCGACCGGGACAGCCAACTCGTACGTCAGCTCCACGCGTACCTCGACGACGCCCGCATCGCCTATGACCGGCGTCCCACGGTGGAACTCCCCCGCGCCGCCAAGGTGCGCCCCACCGCCCGCATCAACCTGCCGAAACGAACGGTGCTGGTTCAGGCCGTCGGCGGCTCGGAGCAGGGCCTGGAGCACGCCCTGTCCCTGGTGCAACGCATCGAACGCGCGGACTACGCATTCGACCAGCGCCTCGTACTGCTGAAGGGCAATCCCCAGGCCTGGCCCGCCGACCATCTCGACCTCTTGGCGGACCACACACCGGTCGGGTTCTCCGACCGCATGGACGTGGTCACCCGGTTCCTCAAAGAGGGCACTCCCCTGGAACGTCCAGTCACCCCCGAGGCTTAGACCTCCCGAGCCCATACAGGCTTCCGCCACCGCCTGGTGGTCGGGACCGGACCAGCGAGGCTGTTGTCACCTATCCACAAGGTCTGCCAGGTGCCACGCTCACAGTCCACCGACGGATCACACGCCTTGGCCGGTCCGCTGGCCAGGTCGCAGGCGCCAGCGGCCCCATGGCATGCTCCGCTGCCCATTGCGGGCAACGGAAACTCGGCACGGCCTACCTGCAGACCTAACTACTCGTCAGTAAAGTCAGCAAAAGGTCAGCATTCGTCCGACCAAAGCTGATTACAGCCCGCGACACCTGAGACTCGACCACCGGCACCAGCGGCTGTCGAACCACGTCCGGGAGCCTCCCCTCCGCAAGCAGAAGCGGAGGGTTGGGTCCGAGCACCTCACCCCATCCGGATACAAGCAAAACAGCAGGTCAGCGCACCCTTCCCCTGGGCTTCAGGTGCGTCGGCGGGAGCTCGGGGGACGGAATCGGAGGGCCGTCGTAGCCCTTCACCTCGCCGAAGCGGGTGCCGGTCATCCAGTCCTCGCGGGCCTGGGCGATCTCCTCGTGGCTGCGGCCGATCCAGTTCCAGAACATGACGATCTCCTCCTCGAACGGCTCGCCGCCGAGGAGCATCAGGTCGGCGTCCGAGATGGCGCGGAGCGGGAGGTCGGTGCGGCCGCAGCCGAGGTAGAGCATCGAGCCCGGCAGGACCGGGACGCCGTCGACGTGTGCCTCGCCCGACATCGACAGCACGGCGTACTCGAAGTCCGGCTCCAGCGGGAGCCGGGTCTCGGTGCCCGCCGCCAGGGCGATGTCCGCGCCGACGATCGGGCTGTACGCCGTGCCCGGCGAGGTGGCGGTGTCCAGGGTGCCGAGGATCACCGTCGCCGACAGGCCGGGGGCCGTGACGTGCGGGAGCTCGGCGTGGTGCTGGAAGTGCGGCTCCACGTTGCGGTGGGCGTCCGGGAGCGCGACCCACAGCTGGGCGCCGTGCAGGAGGCGGCCGTGGGAGCGGGGGCTCTCCTCGGAGTGGCTGATACCGCGGCCGGAGGTCATCAGGCCCAGCTCGCGCGGCCGAATGGTCTCCAGGCTGCCCACGCTGTCGCGGTGCAGCACCTCCCCGTCGTGCAGCCAGCTCACGGTCTGGAGCCCGGCGTGGGGGTGGGGGGCAACCTGCATGCCGGGCTCGCCGGCGATGTCGTCCGGGCCGTAGTGGTCGACGAAGCACCAGGCGCCCACCATGCGGCGGCCCAGGTTCGGCAGGAGTCGGCGGACCTCGGTGGACTCACCGAGCTTGACCTTGCGCGGGGACAGGAGCTCCCGCACGGGCTCGGCCACGACGAATCCGCGGCCGCCGCAGGCGGAGAGTGCGGGCTGGCGATCGAGATTGCTCATACCGCACAACTTAGTACCGCAGCGACCTCCGCGTTCCGTGGAATGCGCTGCTCCTGTCACGTGTTGGAGGGGGCGGACGCAGCACCCGAACGGCGGAAGGGACACGATGGACGCGCCGACGGCGTACCACGAGCACGGGACGGCGGCCGAGCGCTGGGCGCGCGCCCGGCTCTTCTTCGACGCGAAGGAGTACGCGGCGGCCGCCCGCATCCTGGAATCGGTGACGGCCGAGGCCCCCGAGCAGCTGGCGCCGCGGCTGCTGCTGGCCCGTGCCTGTTACCACTCGGCGCAGCTCGGCCGCGCCGAGCGGGAGCTGCGCGCCATCCTGGAGCGCTGGCCGGTGGAGGACTACGCCCAGCTGATGCTGGGCCGCACCCTGGAGCGCCAGGGCCGGGCCGCCGAGGCGGCGCCGTACCTGCGGCTCGCCGCGGCGATGGCCGGCGAGTTCCCGGAGTAGGGCGGGTCCCGGAGCAGGCCGGGGGCCCCGCACGCGCGAGGTGGCGCCGCCCCCGCTCCCGGCTGTGCGGGCGCGGGGCCCGGCTCGGATAGCCTGGGGGCACGATGAACCGTCTGACCACGCCTTTCGGCTCCTACGAGCTCACCCGCTTCCCCGAGGACCCGCGCGACCGGCTCCGCGCCTGGGACGCCGCCGACGAGTACCTGCTGCGCCACCTGGACTCCGGTACGGGCGAGCGCGGCCCGGTGGACCTGGCCGCGGCCGGGCAGATCACCGTGCTCGGGGACCGCTGGGGCGCACTGGCGACGGCCCTGGCCGCCCACCGGCCGACGCAGATCACCGATTCGTACCTCACGCGCGCCGCCACCGAGGCCAATCTGAAGCGCGCCGGGGCGGCCGAGGACGCGGTCACCCTGCTGACCACGCAGGACGCCCCGCCGGAGCGGATCGACGTGCTGCTCGTACGGGTGCCCAAGAGCCTGGCGCTGCTGGAGGACCAGCTGCTGCGGCTGGCCCCGCACGTGCACGCGGACACCGTGGTGGTCGGTACGGGCATGGTCAAGGAGATCCACACCTCCACGCTGAACCTTTTCGAGCGGATCCTCGGGCCGACCAGGACCTCGCTCGCCGAGAAGAAGGCCCGGCTGATCTTCTGCACGCCGGAGGTGGCCGCGGGCGGCGCGGCGCCCGAGGCGCCGGTCGGCGGCGGCTGGCCGCTCACGTACACCCTGGACCGGGACGCCGGCTCGGGCGCCGGCCTGACCGCGGTGAACCACGCGGGCATCTTCTGCGCGGACCGCCTCGACGTCGGCACCCGCTTCTTCCTCCAGAGCATCCCGAACAACACGGCCGGAGCCCGCGTCGTGGACCTGGGCTGCGGCAACGGCATCGTCGGCACGGCGGTCGCGGTCGCGGACCCGGACGCGGAGGTGGTGTTCGCGGACGAGTCCTACCAGGCGGTCGCCTCCGCGCGGGCCACGTACGAGGCGAACGTGCGCAGCGGCCGCCGCGACCGGGCCGAGTTCCTCGTCGGCGACGGGCTCGCGATGCTGCCCGCCGGGTCCGTGGACCTCGTCCTGTGCAACCCGCCCTTCCACTCCCACCAGGCGACGACGGACGCGACGGCGCTGCGGATGTTCGCACAGGCGCGGCGCGCGCTGCGGCCCGGCGGCGAGCTGTGGATCGTCGCCAACCGCCACCTCGGCTACCACACGCACCTGCGCCGCCTCTTCGGCAACAGTGAAGTCGCCGCGAGCGAACCGCGGTTCGTGGTGCTGCGGGCCGTCAAGCAGGAGAAGCGTCCGCGGCCCATGTGACCTGCCGGTACGTCCTACACTCGGCCGCGTGAGCAGCCTGGTGCACGACGATGCGGCGGACGACGGCACGAGCGGCGGCCCGGATACCGGTGCCGGCACCGGCCGATACCGCCGGGAGGACCTCGCCCGCGCGGCCGGCGTCAAGGTGCGCAACCTGCGCTACTACCAGGAGCGCGGGCTGCTCCCGCCGCCGCGCCGCGAGGGCCGGATCGCCTGGTACTCCGAGGACCACCTGACCCGGCTGCGCCTGATCAGCGACCTGCTCGGCCGCGGCTACACCGTCAACGGCATCGGCGAGCTGCTGCACGCATGGGAGGCGGGCGGCGGCCTGTCCCAACTGCTGGGCCTGGAGCGGGCGATGACCCGGGACTGGGTCCAGGAGGAGCCGGTCACCATGAGCCTGGCCGAGCTCGGCGAGCTCTTCGGCCCGGCGGCCACGGCCGAGGACACCCGCCGGGCGGAGCGGCTCGGGTACGTACGCATCGAGGGCGACCGGGTCACGCACCGCAGCCGGCGGCTGCTGGAGGCGACGCTGACGCTGGTGCGCCAGGGCGTGCCGCTCGCGGAGATCCTGGACGCGGGGGACTTCGTACAGATCCAGGCGGCCGCGCTCGCCGACCGGTTCGTCGGACTGTTCCGGCGGCATGTGATCGGGGCGGACGGGCTGGAGCACCTTTCGGCCACGCAACTGGATCACATCGGCGCGGCCGCGGCAGCGCTGCGGCCCGTGGCGCGCGAGGTCGTGGCCGCGGAATTCGCGAAGGCGATGGCCTTGCGGGTGGAGGCGGAGGTTGCCGAACTGCTGCGCGCGGAGCAGTGACCGATCGGTAGGAGTCGGCCGAAAAGGCACGCTCGAACAACCTTGCCAACCGCCATTGGCACTCTTACATTCAACTCGTCGGTAACAACGGTGCACAGCCGAAATAAGGGACGATCTCATGACGGACTCCCCTTCCTCCGACTTATCGGATGTATCCGGCCCGCCCGGCAGAGACGCAGACGCCGGCGGCGGCCGGGTCCGCTGGCGTCGCTTCGCCGTTCTGACCCTCCCCGCCGTGGCCGTGACCGCAGGCCTCGGCATCGCCCTCGCGCAGGGCGCGCTCGCCGCCTCCTTCGCCGTGTCGGGGCAGCAGTTCAAGGTGTCGGCCAGCAGCCTGGAGGGCGAGGGCTTCGCCCAGTACGGAAGCATCGACGTCAACGCCCGCCAGGAACTGATCCCGGTGGCGGTCACCGCCATCAAGGAAGCCAAACTCCACCACCTGTGCCAGTCGGTGGTGACCTCGCTGCCGGTGGTCGGCGACATCTCCCTCAACCTCACCGCCGGCAAGAACGCCCCCGTCGAGGCAAGCAACCTCTTCGTCGACGCCACCCAGCTCTCCGGCAACGCCGTCTTCACCAACATCGAGATCGGCCGCGACGCCTCCACCCTCGACAAGGGACCGGCCGAAGCCGTCGGCATGCAGGACCTGTTCGCCCAGCAGGCCGACAGCGTCAGCATCACCGATCTCCAGCAGACGGCCTGGGCCACCAACGCGGGCACCTTCAAGCTCTCCGGCCTCAGCATGAACATCAGCAAGGGCAAGAAGGAATGCTTCTGAACCGCTGGCGGCGGTGGCGGCGCAGCAGGCCGTTCTGGGGCGGGCTCTTCGCCGTCCTCGCCGGGGCCGAGATCTGCGCCCTGCCGCTGGCACCGCTGAAGGTCATGCTCCAGCAGGGCGTGGCGGGCATCCCGTCCGTCCTCATGGGCATCGTGATGATCGTGCTCGGCCTCACCGCCTGGTTCGCCCCCGCCCAGCGCGGCCTCGCCGGGGTCCTGACCACGCTGATCGCCACCGCCGCGCTGGTGCTGTCCAACCTCGGCGGCTTCCTGATCGGCACCCTGCTCGGGATCCTCGGCGGCGGCCTGATGTTCGCCTGGCAGCCGAACGCCGCCCCGGTGCCTACCCGTTCCCCTGCTCGTTCCCCTTCTCCTTCCCCCGCGCCTTCCCCCTCCCCCACGCCGTCCCCCACCCCACCGCACCCCGATCCCCAAGGAGCACAGCCATGAGCAGAAGGCGCACCGCGCTCGCCCTCGGGTTGGCAGCCGCCGGAGTGCTGTCCGCGGCCTCGGCCACCGCCACCGCCTCCCCCGCGGCCGCACCCGCACCGCTGGCCGGGTCGACCACCGTCACCCCGGCCGGGCACGCGTTCAAGGCCACCCTCAGCGGCAAGGCCACCCTCAAGGCCGGTTCGGTGACCGTGACCTGCACGGTCTCCGTCTCCACCGGCGCCGTCCCGGCCGCCCCCGGCAACCAGAACGCCGCCGGAGCCGTCTCCTCGCCGATCACCCCGCCCACGTACACCTCGTGCACCTCCAGCATGCCGGGCGTGACCCCGACGGTCACCACCAGCGGCTCCTGGTCGGTGTCCATGCAGGACGGCTCCCCGATCACCGCCACCATGACGGTGCCGACCGGCGGGCTCGTCGTGCACACCACCGGCCTGGCCACCTGTACGGTCACCGCCGCGCCCGCCGGCCCGGCCAACGTCAGCGGGAGCTGGGTCAACGGCGCCCCGCCGAGCCTGACCTTCACCAACGCCTCCGTGCCGGTGACGGTCACGGGCGGCTTCGGCTGCCCGACGAGCGCGACCTCGTCCGTCTTCAACGCCGTCTACAAGGTCACCGACACCACCGACCCGGCGCAGCAGATCACCGTCGGCCCCTGACCCCGGCCGACGCCGGTCGCCCCGCGCCGACCGGCCTGCGCCGATCGGGCCCGCCGCGCCCGGGCCACGCCGGGCCCGGCGGGCCACCCGCGGGCTACCCCCGGTACGCCTCCAGCAGCCGCAGCCAGATCTCGCTCATCGTCGGGAACGCGGGGACCGCGTGCCACAGCCGGCCGATCGGGACCTCCCCGGCGACGGCGATCGTGGCCGCGTGCACGAGCTCGGCCGCGCCCGGCCCGACGAAGGTGGCTCCCAGCAGCACCTCCCGGTCCAGGTCGACGACCATCCGGGCCCGGCCCCGGTAGCCGTCGGCGTACAGGCCCGCGCCGGAGACCTTGCCCAGGTCGAAGTCGACCGCGCGGACGCGGTGCCCGGCCCGCTCCGCCTCGGCCAGGGTGGGGCCCACCGCCGCGGCCTCCGGGTCGGTGAACACGGCCTGCGGCAGGGCCCGTACGTCGGCGGTCGCCGCGTGCGCGCCCCACGGGCCGGTGTCCGGCTCCGGGGTGCCGGCCGCGCGGGCGGCGATGGCGGCGCCCGCGATCCGGGCCTGGTACTTGCCCTGGTGGGTCAGCAGCGCGCGGTGGTTGACGTCACCGACCGCGTACAGCCAGTCGTGCGCTTCGCTGCGGCAGCTGTCGTCCACGGCGATCCAGTCGCCGGGCATCAGTCCGACCGTGTCCAGCCCGAGGTCCTCGGTGCGCGGCGTACGGCCGGTCGCCATCAGCAGCTCGTCGCCCTCCACGATCTCGCCGCCCTCCAGCACCACCCGGACGGGCCCGCTGCCGCCGTCCCGTACGACCGCCTCGGCCGCCACGCCCGTACGGACCACCGCACCGGCCTCGCGCAGCGCCTCGGCGACCAGCTCCCCCGCGAAGGGCTCCATCCGCGGCAGCAGCCGGGAGCCGCGGACGAGCACGGTGACCCGGGAGCCCAGGGCCTGCCAGGCCGTGGCCATCTCGGCTGCCACCACGGAGCCGCCGATGATCAGCAGCCGCCCCGGCACCTCCCGGGCGGAGGTGGCCTCGCGGCTGGTCCAGGGCCGGGCACCGGCGATGCCGGGCAGCGGGGGGACCACGGCGCGCGAGCCCGTGGCGACGACGACCGCGTGCCGGGCGGCGAGGACGTGGTGCTCGCCCTCGGGGCCGGTGACGACGACCCGGCGCGGCCCGTCGAGGCGGCCGTGTCCGCGGTGGAGGTGGGCGCCGATGGACTCCAGCCAGTCGGCCTGGCCCTCGTCCTTCCAGTGGCCGGTCCAGTAGTCGCGGTGCGCGAAGACGGCCGGCGTGTCCAGGGGGCCGCCGACGGCGCCCGCGAGCCCGGGCACCCGGCGGGCGTCCGCCCGGGCCAGCGCCGGGCGCAACAGGGCCTTGCTGGGGATGCAGGCCCAGTACGAGCACTCCCCGCCCACCAGCTCGCTCTCCACCAGGGCCGTGCTGAGCCCGGCGGCGCGGGTGCGGTCCACGACGTTCTCGCCGGCCGGGCCGCCGCCGACGACCACGACGTCGTACTCCACCGCTTCCGACATGCGCGCCCTCCAGGGCCAGGGGGTCGACCGGGGCGAGCCTCCGGGGGGCTCAAGGGCTCCCCGGGGCTCGTGTCCCCGTCACCTTAGCCACGGTTCAGCCGCGGTCCTGCTCCGCCGCGGCGATCTTCGCGCGGACCTCGTCCATGTCGAGCGCGCGGGCCTGGCCGATGAGGTCGGTCAGGGCCGCCTCCGGCAGCGCGCCGGGCTGGGCGAAGATCGCCACCTGGTCCCGGACGATCATCAGGGTCGGGATCGAGGTGATCTGGAAGGCCGCGGCCAGCTCCTGCTGGGCCTCGGTGTCGACCTTGGCGAAGAGCAGGTCGGGGTGGGCCTCGGAGGCCTTCTCGTACACGGGGGCGAACGACAGGCACGGCCGGCACCAGCCCGCCCAGAAGTCGATCAGCACGAACGGGTTCTCGCTGACCGTCTGGTCGAAGTTCTCCTTGGTGAGCTCGACAGTAGCCACGGTTCAGACCTCCTGATTGCCTCGTATGGTCTCTGAAACGATCGGCCGGCCGCCGGCATTCCGGGCGGCGCACTCCGACGACGGCGTGTCGGCTAGAAGGGGTGTCCGGCGGGCGTGGACCGCAGGGTCGTCCAGCGCAGCTCCGTGAAGGCCTCCAGGTTCGCCTCCCCGCCGAACCGGGCCCCGGTGCCGGAAGCCCCGACCCCGCCGAAGGGGGCCACGGCCTCGTCGTTCACCGTCTGGTCGTTGACGTGCGCGATCCCGGTCGGTATCCGCTCGGCCAGCTCCAGCCCGCGCGCTGCGTCCCGGGTCACGATCCCGAGGGAGAGCCCGTACGGGCCGGCCGCGGCCAGCGCCACCGCCTCCTCCTCCGTCGCGAAGGAGCGTACGGGCGCCACCGGCCCGAACACCTCCTCCGTGTAGGCGGGCGTGTCGTCGTCGACGCCGGCGAGCACGGTCGGCCGGTAGAACAGCTCCTCGTGGGTACCGCCGGCGACGAGCTTGGCCCCCTGTTCGGCGCTGGCCTCGACCAGCGCACGGACCCGGTCCCGCTGCGCCGCGTCGATCAGCGGGCCCAGGTGGACCCGGCCGCGGTACGGGTCCCCCACCGCCAGCGACTCGGCCCGGGCCGCGAGCCGCTCCACGTACTCGTCGTACAGCGAGGCGTGGACGAGGTGCCGGCCGGCGGTCATGCAGATCTGGCCCTGGTGGAAGAAGGAACCCCACGAGGCCTGTGCGACGGCGGCCTCGACGTCGGCGTCCCGCAGGACGACGAGGGCCGAGTTCCCGCCCAACTCCAGGTGCAGCCGCTTGAGGTGACGGCCGCCCAGCTCGGCGACGGACCGGCCGGCCGCCGTGGAACCGGTGAACGACACCACCCGCACCAGCGGTTCGGCGACCACCGCGGCCCCCGTCTCGGCTCCGCCGGGCAGCACGTGCAGCAGCCCGCCCGGCAGCCCGGCCGCGGCGAACACCGCGGACAGCGCGAGCCCGCCGCACACCGCGGTCCGCCGGTCCGGCTTGAGCAGCACCGCGTTGCCGAGGGCCAGGGCCGGGGCGACGGAGCGGATCGCCAGGATCAGCGGGGCGTTGAACGGGGCCACCACGCCCACCACCCCGGCCGGAACCCGGCGGGTGAAGGAGAGCCGGGGCGCCTCGCTCGGCAGCACCTGCCCGGCGGGCCGGGAGGCCAGCGCGGCGGCCTCGTAGCACTCCTGGGCGGCGACGTGCAGTTCGAAGTCCGCCTTGCCGGGGATCGAGCCGGACTCCCGCACCAGCCACTCGCGCAGCTCGGCGGCGTGGGCGGTGAACAGGTCGCCGGCGCGGCGCAGCACGGCGGCACGGTCCAGGTGGGTGGCCCGCGCCCAGTCCTGCTGGGCGGCCCGGGCACGTACGGCGGCCTCGGCCACGTCGGCGGGCGCGGCGAGGTCGAGGGTGGCGAGGGTGCGGCCGGTGGCGGGCTCGACGACGGGCGCGGTACCGCCGGTGAGGGTCGGTCCGTCCTGCCAGAGCGTCGGGTCGAGGAGCGGCATGGCGCGGGGCCTCCGGGAGGGATGGGCGGGCGGGGCGGGGGGCGGCAGCACGCGCCATCGTGCCAGACCGGAGGCACCAACCTCTGTTCAGTTATTGGGCAGTTGGCGGCCCGCAGTGACCGGAAACGATCGCCGCGACGACCCGGGGCCGTCGCGGCGATGGGGTGGGGCGGGCGGGGCGGGCGGGGCGGGCAACGCTCCGGCCGCAGTGCTCCCGGCCGGTCAGTGCTCCCGGCCGGTCAGCGCTCCAGCACCAGGGCGATGCCCTGCCCGACGCCGATGCACAGCGCCGCCATGCCGGTGCCCGAGCCGGCCGCGGCCAGCTGGTGCGCGACCGCACCGGCGAGCCGGGCGCCCGAGGCGCCGAGCGGGTGCCCGATCGCGATGGCCCCGCCGCGCGGGTTGACGACCGCCGGGTCCAGCTCCGGCCAGGCGGCCAGGCAGCCCAGCGCCTGCGCCGCGAAGGCCTCGTTCAGCTCCAGCACGTCCAGGTCGGCCAGGGCGGTGCCCGCCTTGGCGAGCGCCCGCTGCACGGCCTCGACCGGGCCCAGCCCGAACAGCTGCGGCTCGATGCCCGTGACCGCGGAGGCGCTGATCCGGGCCAGCGGCTCCCGGCCGGTGGCCGCCAGCCCCTCCTCGTCGGTCAGCAGCAGGGCCGCCGCGCCGTCGTTGAGGGGCGAGGCGTTCGCGGCGGTGACCGTACCGGTGCCGTCCGTCCGGAACACCGGCTTCAGGCGGGCCAGCGCCTCGGGGGTGGAGCCCTCGCGGATGCACTCGTCGCGTACGAGCTCGATGCCGGGGTAGGGCACGACCTCGTCGTCGTACAGGCCGGCGGCCCAGGCGGCGGCCGCCTTGCGGTGGCTGTCGAGGGCGAAGAGGTCCTGCGCCTCGCGGGTGATGCCGTGCTTCTCGGCGATGAGTTCGGCGCCCTCGCCGAGCGAGACCGTCCAGTCGTCGGGCATGCGCGGGTTGGTCATCCGCCAGCCCAGCGCGGTGGACCACATCTGCTGGTGCGTGGCGGGGAAGGCGCGCTCCGGCTTCTGCACGACCCACGGGGCCCGGGTCATCGACTCGACGCCGCCCGCGATGGCGACGGAGGAATCGCCGAGGGCGATGGACCGGGCGGCCTGGATGACCGCTTCCAGACCGGAGCCGCACAGCCGGTTGACGGTGACGCCGGGGACGGTCACCGGCAGGCCGGCGAGCAGCACGGCCATGCGGGCCACGTCGCGGTTGTCCTCGCCGGCGCCGTTGGCGTCGCCGAAGACGACGTCGTCGATGCGGGCGGGGTCGAGGGAGGGCGTACGGTCCACGAGCGAGCGGACGACGTGCGCGGCGAGGTCGTCGGGGCGGACCCCGGCGAAGGCTCCGCCGAACTTGCCGATCGGGGTGCGGACGGCGTCGACGACGTACACGTCGCGGACGGTGCGGATGCTCATCGCGTCTCTCCTGGGCGGATCCGTACGGGCGGCGCCGCGGCCCGTGCCGCCGTCGGCACCGGGTACGACGCCGGGCGCGCCCGGTGGGGCGCGCCCGCAGTCTCCGCCCGCCGGTCACCGCCTGTCAACGGGCTCCTGGTGGGGGTGGGCGGGGGTGGGGCAGGCAGTGCGGCGGGGCGGGAGGCTCAGGTCGACTCGCGGTGGACGACCGTGGCGGCCATCGGCCCGTGCTGCTCGGTGATCTCGGACGGCTCCCGCACCGCCCGGTCCACCAGCTCCGCCAGGTGCTCCGCGGTCGGCAGCTCGATCCGTACGGTGCTCAGCCGGGGCCGCAGCAGCCTGCCGACCAGCAGGTCGTCCGCGCCGATGACGGCGACGTCCTCGGGGATCCGCAGCCCCTCGTCCAGGAGGGCGCGCATCAGCAGCATCGCGTACTCGTCGTTGTACGCGTACACCGCGCGCAGGCCGAGGGAGCGCCAGCGGGAGGCGAGCGCCGCGGCCGACTCCTCCGTGTAGGCCATCACGAGCGGCTCGGTCCCGGCGCCGGCAACGGAGCGGGCGCCCTCCAGCCGCGGCCCGGCGAACAGCCCGAGCCCCTCCTCCTGCGGGACGACGACACCGATCCGCCGGTGGCCCCGCTCGGCCAGGTGCGCCGCGGCCCGGGCGCCGACCTCGGCCTGGTCCATCACCAGGGCGTGGGCCCCGGGGACGCGCGTCGGCCCCACCGTGATCACCGCGCGGGCGCCGGCCCGCTTGAGGGTGTCGATGTTGTGCCCGGCCAGGGCGGTCTCCCCGAGGGAGATCACGGCGACGGGGCGCAGCTCGGCCCAGGCGCGGGCGGCCTCGTCACCGCTGAGGCCGAGGCTGCCGTACTGCACGACGGTGTAGTCGAGGCGGCGCAGCGCCCGCTGGAGGTCGTCGAGGAAGCCGCTGTGCAGCGGCCCGATCGGGACGTGCGCGGTGGGCAGCAGCACGATCCGGGTGTGACCGGCCCGAAGGCTCCGGGCGGCGGCGTGCGGGACGTACCCCAGCTCCTCGGCGGCCCGCCGGACCTTGCGGCGGGTCGGCTCGCTGATGCGGACGGCTTCGGCGTTGTTCAGCACGTACGACACGGTCGCCCGCGAGACCCCGGCGAGCCGGGCCACGTCGGCGCTGGTGGGCGGGTTGAGGGGGCCGGGGGGGTTGGGGGGCTTCGGCGGCTTCGACATCGCCGTGGCATCCTTCCAGACCGGGAGGCCCCGGGGTGCGGGGGTTGGCCGGAATCCAATGCCGGTGCTCAAGGCGGCGACCGGGACACTGCCGGACCCGACGATCTCCGGAAACCACTGCACGGGCCGGTCCGCTTCGGCGTGATCACGGCGGTGCACCGGCGCGGGGGACGGGGCAGGGCGGGGTCACGGTGGCCCGGGGTCGGAGTGCGCTCGGGGGCGTCCCGGCCGCCCATTGTCCTTTCGGTTCGCGCCGGCTCGTCAAGGGCGCTCCTGCGTCGCGTCGCTTCGCGATCGCCTTCGGCGACC